>JAXIPJ010000125.1:0-8909 GCA_045402985.1 Anaerolineales bacterium | reverse complement strand
GTTAGGTCCCGGTGGGCTTCCTGGTCTTCAAAACCTGTGGCGGGTCGCGTTGCGGGCCGCGGTGGGTTCGACTCCCATCAACTCTCGCCTATTCTTTGGCGTGAACGTAAGGACGACCGCTATCGCATCAAGAATAATGACATTGATGGGTCCCCCTACTTATTTATGTTTTCGTTTTCAAAAAACAATAATCCTTCGTTACAGGTGAAAAATGTCCATTCCTGAGATTGATGTTCTTACCAGTCATGTAGCCAGAATTTTTCGTGTTGAAGATGTTACTGCAGGCAACCCTAAAGAGTGGATCGCGCGTTATCGCGGTCAGTTATTGAACAAGGACGATACTGTCGCCGCGTATGATCAGTTGGCGGACGCAGTGCGCCCCTACAACCTCACACCGCTGTTCCGAAAAGAAGCCGGCGATCAACAGCTTATCTTTCTGGTGCCAAACCTAGTGACACCTAAACTTTCAGGGCGAATCATTGTAAATATCGTATTATTCATCCTGACGGTTCTCAGCGTAATGCTGACAGGCATGGACATACCACCGGGAGCCCTGCCCACTGACGGATCATTTCCGATAACGGCACTCCTGCGTTACATCTATACTGGCTGGCCCTTTGCGCTCAGCATGATGGGGATCCTTTTTGCGCATGAGATGGGGCATTACATTGCCTGCCGCTATTACAAAGTGCCCGCAACACTGCCATACTTTTTGCCCGCGCCGTTTTTGAGTCCGTTGGGCACATTGGGTGCGTTCATCATCATGCGCGGCATCCCTAAGAATAAACGTGTACTATTCGATGTAGGCGTGGCTGGACCCCTGGCAGGACTGGTCATTGCGATCCCTGTTTTGTTTATTGGCCTGTCTCTTTCGCATCTCGGACCTGTTGAGTCGCCTCCACCTGGAATGTCTGGTTTGCTTGAAGGCAACTCAGTATTCTATTTATTATCCAAGTATGTGGTTTTCGGTGAGTTACTTCCTAAACCTGCAAGCATGGGTGGATTATCCCCTACGATGTATTGGCTGCAATATTTCTTCACGGGTCAACCGATTCCGTTCAACGGCATGGATGTGCAACTGCACTCCGTTGCGTTGGCTGGCTGGGCAGGCTTGCTCGTCACCGCGTTGAACCTTGTCCCTGTTGGAACGTTGGATGGCGGGCATGTTGCGTATGGACTGTTCGGCGAAAAGGCACGCAAGATCTTTCCAGTTGTGATCGGCGGACTCCTTGCATTAAGTATTCTGCCATCTTTACTGACCTTCTCCTTTGCTGGACTGAACTATAGCTGGCTGTTGTGGGTCATGATCCTGTTCTGGCTTGGCAATGTCCGTTCGCAGCCGCTTGATGATATTACCGAACTTGATTCACCCAGACGCGCCCTCGGCATCTTCGTGCTGATCATTTTCCTATTGCTCTTTACCCCGATACCGATGGTGGCTTATTGATCATCATATGTCATTGCGAGGGGTCTCGCGCTGAGCGGAGTGACGAGCGATAGCGAGGAACGCAGACGAAGCGCAGGCGACGAAGCAATCCCCTTGCACCATATAGGCATGGCTTCACAAAGGCACACAATGACATTGTATAAGGTAACTTATTAATGCTTACATCGCGAAAATTTTGGAATATCTTTTTTTTATTAACCTTCATTCTTTCTGCCTGTACCCCCTCAACGAATACCACCACGCGGACCCCGCGTCCGAACGCGACGGAAAACGCTGAGAAGAATACTCCCACTCCCGCGGCGAGCAAGCTAAACGTTGAGGTAGAGGAGCTGCGTGGAGTCCAGGTGACGGTCTGGCATCCGTGGTTTGGCGCGCAGGAGAGTCTGTTCGTATCGCAGGTGGCGCAGTTCAATACAGAAAATGAGTGGGGAATTGTTGTGGGTGCAGAAAGCAAAAGCAATTACAGTGAATTATTTTTTCAAACGGACGAGGCGCTGAAAAGTCCCAGTCGCCCACAGCTCGTGATCGCATTTCCCGAACATGCGCTCGAATGGCAGGATGAGGTCGTTGACCTGAATACGCATGTGACGGACCCGATCTATGGTTGGGATGCCTTTGAAGTTTCGGATTTTCCCCAGGTGATCTGGGCGCAGGATGAAGTGGATGGAAAAAGGTTCGGCGTTCCTGCGCAGCGGACGGCACGCTTCATTCTCTACAATCAAAGCTGGGCGCGTGAACTTGGGTTTGATTCGCCCCCTGCGAATGCCTCCGAATTTCAGCGGCAGGCTTGCGCAGCGAACAAGGCGCTGGGCGAAGATGAGGACCCGGAGAACAACGCGCTCGGCGGCTGGCTGATCGATACCGACGCGATGACGCCACTTTCATGGATGATCGCTTTCGACGGCGGCGTGCAGGAGGAGGATGGATATCGTTTTCTTGCGCCCGGAAATATCGCCGCGTTCAAGTATGTAAAAGCCTTGCAACAAGAGGGTTGTGCATGGGTTGCTTCCACTGACCTTTCAGCGTTTGATCGCTTCGCTGCACGTCAGGCTTTATTTGCAACCGCGAGTCTTGAAGACCTGTCCGATCAATCCCGCGCGTTTGTGGCGGCAGGCAGTAAAGACGTATGGACCGTGCTGCCATTCCCCGGCCTCGATCGGAATGCATTTGTGGTATATGGTTCATCCTTCGTAATGCTCAAATCAGACGATGCTACCCAACTGGCTTCATGGCTTTTCATGCGCTGGATGCTCTCTCCCGAGAATCAAGCCAGTTGGATAAAGAGCACGGGACTCTTCCCGCTGCGCGACTCGACGGTGAGCCTGGTCACCGATTATTCAGATGAACATCCACAATGGGCCACTGCCGTTAAACTGCTTTCAAGCGGAGAGTTGACCCCGCAACTTTCATCGTGGCGCCTTGTCCGAATTATGCTGGAAGACGCGTTCCGCGATATGTTCGACACGATCCGGCATCCCGACCTGACCGATGGGCAGGTGCCTTTGATCCTGAGGCAAATGGATGAAACGGTTGAGGATATAACGCAATAATCTTAGATATGCTCCACGAAAAAAGCTGCCGTCCATAGGACGCTACACAAAGGACGGCGGCTGGAGCAAGCCATCTTGGTATTAGGAGACAGAAATGGATTACACACAACTAGGTCGTACAGGTTTGAAGGTATCGCGTTTGTGTTTGGGTACGATGAATTTTGGACCTCACACAACAGAGGAAGATTCATTTGCCATCATGGATAAAGCGCTGGATCTGGGAATCAATTTTTTTGATACGGCGAATGTCTATGGGCGGAAGATGGGGGAAGGCATTACAGAGAATATCATTGGACGCTGGTTTGCGCAGGATGGAGGGCGGCGTGACAAGACTGTCATCGCGACCAAGATGTACGGTAGGATGGGAACCTGGCCCAATCAATCGCGGGTTTCTGCCCTGAATATTCGCCAGGCCGTGGAGGGATCGCTCAAACGTTTGCAAACCGATTACATTGACATGTACCAGATGCATCATATTGATCGTAACGCGCCCTGGGACGAGACCTGGCAGGCAATGGAAACTCTGGTGCAACAGGGCAAAATTTTGTATGTAGGTTCATCGAATTTCGCAGGCTGGCACATTGCCAAGGCACAGGAGGCTGCAAAAGCGCGTCACTTTTTAGGGTTGGTGAGCGAGCAAAGCCTTTACAACCTCAAAGATCGCATGATTGAGCTGGAAGTTCTGCCCGCCTGTAAGGATTATGGGCTGGGTGTGATTCCGTGGAGTCCACTGTCAAGTGGGTTGCTGGGTGGTATTCTGCAGAAGATCAAGGAGGGCCGCCGTGCAGAGGAGGGTACACAGAAGGAGATTAAGAAGTATCGCCCTCAAATTGAAGCCTGGGAGAAATTCTGCAAGCAAATGGGCGAGAATCCCGCGGATGTGGCCCTGGCCTGGCTGGTAGCCAACCCAGTTGTGACCGCACCGATCATCGGTCCTCGCACATTGGAGCAGTTGAAAGGCAGCCTGCGAGCCCTAAAGATTAAATTTACCAAGGCAGAGACAGCAAAATTAGATGAGATCTGGCCCGGTCCAGGCGGAGAAGCGCCCGAGGCTTATGCATGGTAATTGCGTATACTATAGTGCAAGATAATCTCTTGTACTATTAAATTTGAACGGAAGGGTATCCCATGCCTGAATCTCAATATCGCGCCCGGCAGGTCGCAGCGAAGACACATGAAGTCGTTGAGTATGACCGCGACGATTCCCTGCCTGGCAAGCCATTACATATTCTCATCCCGGGCGCGTTGATCGCGCTCGCTTCGCTGGCAGTGATTGTCCTCGTTATCTATCAGACCTGGTTCGAAAATAACCTGGATCAAAGTACAGGCATCATCCTGCTCGTCATCCTGGCTCCGTTCTATATTGGCGGCGTATTTCTGTTCAGTTATGGATATGAACTGTATAACATCCCGCGGGCGTTAAGGCTGACCGCCATCATTGTCTTTGTAACTGTAGGATTCGTGGTGATCGTGGCAGTACTTTTCTTTGTACTAAGCTCGGGCAAAAGCGACTTTGGATCCTCATCAAAAAAGAAATCGTCAGGTGGCTCGAAACCACAGGCGAGAAGTGCGCCATCTTCTTCGGGTGGTTCGGGCTTACCAAACCTTGGGCCAATTGTGGTTCTAGGCGGCGGGCGGACTCATACGCGCGAAGTAACGCGTGAGGTGGTAAAGGAAGTGGAAGTACCTGTTGCGCCACGTTCTATCGATTGTCCGTATTGCAGGCGCTCCTATGTCCCTGCAGATGAGAATTATGCCTGTCCTTCATGTGGCGCGGCGACTCCAAAAGAGTTGATCGAAGAATCGCAAGCCCCTAAAAATAAAGACTCTAAGGGTCTATCAAATACCCAATAACATCCATGTCATTCTGAGGAGCAAAGCGACGAAGAATCTCCGAGTGTAAAGTGTGCCTCCTTACAAGGTTAAGATTCTTCGCTCCCTGCGGTCGCTCAGAATGACATGTGAGGAACGTATCATGAAACTCATGTACATCAATGGACAGTTCACCAGAGGGAATTCAAGAGAAGAGATCGAAGTCACGAATCCCGCGACGGAGGAGGTGCTGGATACTGTCCCGCGTGGGACGGCTGAAGACGTGGAATCCGCTGTCAGGTCCAGTAATGAGGCGCATAAGTCCTGGCGGAAGATGGGCGCGAACGAACGGACGAGTCTCCTGCATGAGGTGGCGTCCAAGGTGAGAAATCATAGGGAAGAGATCGTCCATTTGCTGACGCTTGAAGAGGGCAAGCCGATCCCTGAAAATGACGAAGAGTTGGAATGGGTGGCGAACACGTTTGATTATTATGCCGAGCTGGGGAGGCACGATCGAGGCAGAGTCATTCCACCTGGCGAGGCGTCGCAATTTAATTTTATTTTGAAAGAACCGTATGGTGTGGTGGGATGCATCGTGCCGTGGAATTATCCGTTGCTGCTGATGGCATGGAAAGTTGCGCCCGCGCTTGCGGCGGGGAACACGGTGATCATTAAGCCATCAGAGATGACTCCCCTCACAGCGTTATATATGGCTGAACATTGTTTTGATGGTTTGCCCGCAGGCGTGGTCAATGTAATCACGGGCTTCGGAGCAGAGACAGGTGAGCCGCTGGTGAAACACCCGGATGTGCCAGTCATCGCGTTCACGGGAAGCCTGGCAACGGGGCAACGCATCGCATCTCACGCCGCGCCGATGATGAAGAAACTGCATCTCGAACTCGGTGGCAAGGATGCGACCGTCATCGCCGAAGATGCTGACCCTGAGATCGCGGCGAAGGCTGTGGCTTATGCGGCGCTCATCAACGCAGGGCAGGTTTGCACAAGCACGGAGCGGGTTTATATCCCAAAGGCGAAATCAAAACAATTCACTGAAGCGATCGTGGAACATGTCCGTTCTTTGAAATTAGGTTCGGGGCTGGAGGCCTCAACGGATGTCGGCCCGATGATCGGCGATTCGTATCGCGCCAAGATCGAGTCACATGTGGAAGATGCGCGCTCGCGCGGTGCACAAATATTGACAGGCGGCCAGCGGCCTAGGAATATTTCAAAGGGCTGGTTCTATGAGCCGACTGTGGTCTCTGGCGTGGACCATACCATGCTCATCATGCGCGAAGAGACCTTTGGCCCTGCCGTGCCGTTGATGGAATACACGTCGTTTGAGGAAGCGATTGACCTGGTGAATGATTGTAAGTATGGCCTGGGCGCGGTCTTGCTTTCGGAAGACCCGAAGAAGATCAAAATGTTCTTTGAAGACGTAAAAGCTGGGACGATCTGGATCAATGACCCGCTCACGGATAATTACGCGGGTCCGTTTGGTGGGATGAAATATTCAGGCGGTGCGCGTGAACTCGGCATCGAAGGCCTCGACGAATTCCGTGAGACCAAACACGTGCACTGGGATTTCAATATGGAGGATAAGGGGTATTGGTATCCATATGGGAGATAATGGATCGCCATCGCGCTGAGCGGAGCCGTAGGCGCAGTCGAAGCGTTGTCGAATCAAGCAATCTCGTCGTTATTAATTAATTGAAATTACTTTACTCACTCGCGCTTCGTCTCCGGGCTTTGCCCTCCGCTCAGCGCGAGGCGTCTAGGATGTCACACAAGGTGCATCGCCGGAATCGGTAAATGTCTTCCCTGGCTCGGGAATGAACTCCCAACTGTAGCTGCCGGAATGCAGAGTTAGTTTGAGCAAACCAGACGTATTGCTATTCCGCACTTCACTGTTAGCAATGGGGGTACCAAATTCATAATGACTGCGACCTCCACTACCGATCACAAATTGACGGATCCCATGTGTGGGGTCAGCAATACCTTGCGGGTCCTGGGGCGCGAAGCGCTCGTAATTATGCTCGTGACCCACCAGCACAACATCAGCATCAAAATCATATAATGCTTGCCAGAATGACTGCATGTCATTGTCACTCCCATGCACAGTGCCCGAGCTAAAGCGCGGATGATGCCAGTATGCCAATGTACACGCAGCGGGGTGTGCAGCGAGGTCTTCCCTCAGCCATTGGTCTTGCTGTGAGCCAGCCTCAACCGGGATATTGCTGTTCAGAACAATGATGTGCCAGTCCCCCAGCTCATAACTGTAATAGCCCATCCCGGGCTCGCCTGCCCTTGAGCCAAAATATTCAAAATAACCCGCGCCGTCCGCGGTGTGATAATCATGATTTCCCGGGGATGGGTAGGTGCGTTCCTTGTGACGTCCCCAGGATGGATCGTAGCAGTTCGCAAACTCTTCAGCCGTTCCATCTGGATAAGCATTGTCACCTGTGGTAAATACAGTGCCTGATATATCATCGAGCAAGCTGGCTGTTATTTCATCGCCGTCGTTGCGGCAATGCGCAATGTCTCCTGCGCCAACCAGGACTGGATCATTCTCAGGCAAGGGCGTGACGGTAGGAGTGATCGTTGGCGCAATGGTAGGCGAAGCTATGGTAGGTGTGGGGGTCATGGACTCAGTGGGTGACATGCAGCCTGCCAGCATTAGACTGATCAGAATGGTATGCAAAAACTTCACAGGGTTTCTCCTTGTCGGTGTCAAAATAATTCAGGGAATTATAAACTCACCTTACGTAGGGGCGACCCGCCCAGCCGGACTGAATACCCCGATGATCCTAACGGGTCGCCCTTACGGTGCATAACATGAGTGATTAAATAACGTGGTGCGGGATGGCATCCCGCACCATGAGGTGAATCGTTTATTTTGAACCGTCACCCTTTTATTGAGTAGGATTAAGAACGCGTCCAACAAACAGAATTTGACCTGTTGGAATATCGCGGATCAGGAAAATGAATGGACGATCAATCGTCAATGTGACATCGAACAACGGTGCGCTGGTGACACCGACGATCACTGCGGTGGCTGCTGCGGCTTCGGTACCTTTTTCATCCACCGCGACGAATGCCTTATGGACGACTGCGCTGATATACAGATCATCCCTCTCAGACATGCCAGTGAAGTTCGCCAGGTCCGGGTCGAAGGCATCGATCATGCCGAGGGCCTTGAGTTGATCGGCAAGACCAAACGCGCTTTCAAATTTGAACTTCGGCAGAGCGAGAGAAACAGACGTCGGTTGGAGACTGCCGAAAATAGCGGAAGCAGTTTGATAGTCCAGGCTTGACCCGATTTCTTCAAAGCGGCCTTCATCTGGCACGATGATATCCATGGCGGCCGTCTCGCCCTGATATGTCAGCTCAATGGCCTGCCATCCGTCGCCTTTGGCATAAGGAATGAAGGTATCCTGGTTCATCATCGGCACAGTGACATCCGAACCGTCGAGCAGATGGAAAGGCATATCTTGCGTCGCGTCAGCTTCGAACGGATGGAGCCAGTCTGCCTTGAAATAAATGGCATTGACCAGCGCCATGCGAGTATCTGAACTCAGCACGCCTTCGGGGATGAGGTCTTTGATCTTATCCTGCGTTTGGTCGCTGACCCAACTGTTGATCTCTTTGCGGACCGCTTCATACTGGTTGATAAAATCCGCCAGGCGAATTCCCGCCCCATAGTTCAACGCAATGGTATCGAGAAAGCCTTGAAGGAACGGATACGTTTGTTCAGCCCAGACCGCATTGGCGATGTTGAGCTGGAGTGGCGTTTCCTCATCTGATGCGGCTTTGCCTCGTTCGGCAAGTTGAAGGTCGAGTGCGTTAAAGGCGGGATGAAGCTGATCTTGCGCGAGGAAATGCAAGGCCTGAGCCATCTGTGTTTCGGTTGCGCCGTGCGCGCCCGCGTAGGTCATTGCTAGCGCCAGGGAAATGCTATAAGGTGAGTAGAACAGATTCCCGTCCTGTGCCTGAAGTGACCTGTACAAATCAAACGCGAAAGCATTGTTGTTATCCACCAAAGCCTGAATCTGGTCAGGTGGTGCATCTGGCGCGGTGACTCGCTGTAGATCAGATTTGGCTAT
>JAXIPJ010000410.1:0-11677 GCA_045402985.1 Anaerolineales bacterium | reverse complement strand
TTGCAAGCTGCATTAACCGCAATGGCAGGCCTAGGATCCATTACAAACGGCGACCTGCTTGTGGGTATGGTAACCGCCAGTCAGTTGAACGAGGAAATGGTGGCATCCAAACATTTGATATTTGTTGGTCTGGCCAAAAATTTTCCCAGCTTGCAAGTTGCGAATTTGCCCATCCCCGTTTCAGGTAACGGATTGGCTTTGGATCAAGATCATGATACAGATGGAGTTGTACAGATCGGAATTTCGCCCTGGAGTCAATCGAACGTAGTTTTATTCGTTGGAGGTAATTCACAGGAGGCGGTGATCAAAGCCAGCCAGGCATTCAGTACTGGGAAAATTATTGCCGTTGAAAAACCGGATGTATCATTGATCGCGACCGTAAATCCTTCCAATCAAGATTCGGTTGTTTTGGAGGATAAAACGTTTAAAGACCTTGGCTATGAATCACAGACCATGGGATTGTTTGGAGAGAGTTATCTCTCCTACACATTCTACACATCGCCTGAGCAGGCGTCTTCCGAAGGCGCTTACATTGATCTGGTTGTAAGCCATTCTGATCTGATAAATTATGAGGGCACCGGGTTAAGCGTAAGATTGAATGATGAAGTGGTTGGTGGACTACAACTTTCCAAGGAAACTCCTGCTACAGTGCAGATCAAATTGATCCCCGGTATTATCAGACGAGGAGTCAATCGCCTGGAGATCATTTCGGATATCGTCCCATTCTTCACGTGCTATTCAACCGATCTCTCCAGTACCTGGATCACCATCAACGAAACATCCACGATCCATTTGCCCATCTCTGATCAAAAATTGAATATAGGCGACAGTGTTAATCTGCGCGATTTTCCGTATATGTTTCTCGGCAGCAGAAATTTAAGCGACCTGGCCTTTGTTCTTGCGCCCAATGATCCGGTCTCATGGGACTACGCCGCGCGTGTAGCCTACTATATCGGCGCGAAGGGAAGCGTTCCTCTGGTGGATCTGTATGCAACCTATGCAGATAACATCTCGGATGAGATATTGCAGAAATATAATTTGCTTACATTTGGGCAGGCAAGTAATTTACCTTTTATTTCAAAAATAAATGATCTCCTGCCGGCACCTTTCAAGTCCGGGAGTGATGAGGCAGTTCAACCTTCCATGCAGGTTAATTATAGTCTGTTGCCTGATACCAGCGTTGGTTATCTACAGCTGTTGCCATCACCATGGAATTCTGACCGCGTAATCTTGGCGGTTCTCGGTAATAATTTGGATGGAATACCCATGGCAGGCACCACATTAATGCAGGATGACCTGGTGGCGCGTTTGGCTGGTAACTTTGCTGTTTTATATGCGGATCAGGTCGTGACCACTGACACACGCTTGGGAGTAAGTAAGGAAAGTATTGTTGGTCAATTGCCAGTTGCGGTAACCGTAACTCCAATTCCCGCACTGACTGCAACTCCAACCGCGGGCGTGAAAATTGAGTCGCGGCCATCCTGGATACTCCCTGTATTTGGCGTGGTTACGGTTGCGATCGTAGGTTTTCTTGTCTTCATGCTACGAAAAGAATTAGGTGCTAGGATGCCGCGCGGCGAAACCAAGCCACGCGAAGAGGATGCCGCCAGTACATCTGGCAAGGAATCGTAATTGGCTTTTCTGCTGCTCATGCTGGCGATTCTGTTCTGGCTATCCGTATTTTTAATAATTTACACCTATATCGGCTATCCGGTAATAATATCTCTAATCGCAAAACTGATACCGTTTCAGGGTAGGGTTTCCGGCATTTCGAATCCTTCGGTAACTCTTCTCATTACTGCCTACAATGAGGAGGCGGTGATCGAGAAAAAAATTGAGAATTCGCTCAGACTTGATTATCCACGCGATAGACTACAGATAATCGTTGCGGCAGATGGCTCTTCAGATCGCACTTCAGAAATTGTTGCAAAATTCCATGATCGCGGTGTTGAGTTAACCCACACATCCCTCCGCGACGGAAAATTAGCTGCCATCAACAGGGCCATTGCTCAGGCTCGCGGCGATATCGTCGTATTTTCGGATGCCAATAATATGTACGACCAGGATGCGGTTCAAAAACTTACCGCTCCCTTTTCTGATCACACCGTGGGCGCTACCACTGGAGCGAAGCTCATCATCCAGGATGGCAGTGAGTTAAGCGGAGCAGAAGGAATTTATTGGAAGTACGAATCGTGGATCAAGACAAATGAGACCATTCTTGGCACATGCACAAGTTCCGTGGGCGAAATTCTAGCCATCCGGCGTGAACTGTATAGCCCTCCACCAAACCACATTATCAATGACGATTATTACATTGTTCTAGATCTGATCAAACGGGGCTCTCGAGTCTTCTATGTTCCGGAAGCGCGATCCTTTGAATATATCTCTGCCACCGCCCGCGATGAAATGGTGCGCCGCACACGAATGAACACGGGCAAATATCAGGCCATTTTTATGTCCTATAGATTATTACCTTTCAACCGCCCTGTGCTGTTGTGGCAGATCATATCTCATAAATATTTCCGTGCTTTCCTGCCATTTGGTTTTATTGGAGCGTTGCTGACGAATATTTTTCTAGTTTTATTACAGGGAGATACTTCAACCTCGTTATTGCGGATGTCAGCGCCCTATGCATGGACTTTCCTATCCATGCAGTTGTTTTTTTACCTGCTGGCTGCGCTGGGAAATTTGGTGAAGTTTCAAGGTCTGCTGGGTAAATTGGTTTATTTGCCCACTTATCTTGTCAATTCCAATATTGCAATATTACGTGGTTTTTATGGATTTATCAGCGGCAAGCAGACAAATATATGGGAGCGTGTTCGCCGCGGCAATGTTTGAAGAATAAGTCTCTGCAATGACAACCCTGCAAAAACGCCGCCCTAAAAGATCAGAATCTGCCTTGCTGCTTTTTCATAGGCTGGGGCTTTTTGATGTGGCACGGAAATTAACTCCAAACCTGCTGACAGTTTTGAATTACCACCGCATCGACGATCCTTTTGGTGATGGCTTTGATACCTTTCGTCCGAATGTTAGCGCCACGCCTTCAGATTTTGCCGCGCAAATGGATTATGTTTCCCAAAAATATAATGTTATATCTGGCACGGAGCTGGTAGCTTTTATAAAAGGCGAGCGCCAGCTGCCTGCTCGGGCCGCCATCATCACCTTTGATGATGGATATTATGATAATTACGCTAATGCCTATCCCATTCTCAAGGCTCGGAATCTTCGGGCCATTATTTTTCTAGCTACTGATTTTATAGGAACGTGTAAGCCCTTTTTCTGGGATCTGATCGCTTATTGTTTTTTTCACACAAAAAAAGAACACGCCCACCTTCCTCACCTTGGCCCGCAAAGCTGGGTGGATGCATCAACACGCTACATTGTGATGCAGCAATTGATTGAAGCACTTAAGCGAATGCCAGACACGGAGAAACAAAAACTTATCGCTCAATTGCCGTCGATCGTGCGAGTGGACTTGCCGAATGATGCGTTCAAAAATTTAATGATGTCCTGGTCAGATGCAAGGGAATTAAGTGAAAATGGTATCGAGCTAGGTGCGCATACTGCGAGTCATCCCATTTTGACGCGTATTTCGCTCGATGCAGCCAGCGCAGAATTGTTACAATCCAAACGGCATGTCGAAGAGCAGATCGGTGAACCCATCCTGAGTTTTGCATACCCAAATGGACAAGCTGCGGATTTTAACGCCGAACTGATAGATAGAGTTCATCGAGCGGGATTCGAAATCGCATTCACGCTTCTCCCCGGCCCTACGCAGCGAGCCACTGTTATAAAAGACCCTCTTACCATCAGGCGCATCTTCCTGAGCTACACAGATTCCTTCCCCAGGTTCGCGGCTAAATTGGTTGGCCTGGATAGAATTCCTGGCAGATAGACTTTGCATTGGGGGAATGGCATTATGAAAAAATATTTTTCTTTACACTTTTGCCGCCCGATAAATTGCAAGCAGCTTCAGCGCAATGGAATCCCATGAAAATTTTGTATCAGAAAGATGCTTTGCGTACGCGCCCATTTGCCTAGCGAGATCTGGATCTTTGATCAACTTCAAGATCGCCTCAGCCAATTCATCTGGCGCGGAAGGGGATACTAAAAGCCCGCTTTTCCCATCTTCCACTGCTTCAGGCAGGCCGCCCACTTTGGTCGCGATCACTGGTCTTCCGAACGTGTAAGCAACTTGCAGCGCGCCACTTTGCGTACTGTTCAGATAAGGATACATCACCACCGTCGCCATCTCCATTAGCGGTGCCACCTCTTCCATCATAATATAGCGTGCATCAAAGATCGTCGCATCTGAAATTCCCAGCTCGGAGACAAGTTGCGTCAACTCGTTCATATCAATAAATTTGGATGGCCGCCCAACTATTATAAGTCTGGCGCGCGTCTCTTTAGCATAAACTTGTGAGAAGGCTCTCAATAGATCAGGCAGGCCTTTGCTGGGAGTAAGGTTCCCGAAAAAAAGAATAACAGGCATATCTTCAACAATGCCATATCTTTCCTGCATTCGTGATCTTGTCATTTTTTCGGACTTGCCGGAAAGAAATAATCCCTCGTTCCCATGCGGAATGATATGCAGCCTATCTTCCGGAATATTAAACAATTCCAAAAAGCGTCGTTGGTTGCTTTCGGCATGGAAAAAAATGATGGAAAAAGCATCGTACACCCAGCGCGATAATTGATTGAGAAAAGTCGTTAGCGGATTATTGCTCTGCTCTCGCAACTCAAATTCGTGGCAAATTTGGCTTAAGATCAATTTGTTTCGCTTCAAAATGTTCAGGAATATTGCCTCAAAAGGGAATTCAATGCTCCCAAATTGGATGATATCTGGCCCGGCTCTGATGAGGTAGTTTGTCAGGCGGATCCATTCGACGATTAGCCGGATCCCGCGCATTGTGCGACGCCCCCCCCGATACATTTTTCCCGCCATCCTTCCCAGCCAGCTAAGTGCTATCACTGTTTCTGCTGAATCAGTCGATGACCAAAGTTTCATTTGCTTTCTGACAGTGAAGTTATGCGGATAATTCTCCATTTCATATTGATCTGCGGTCACCAATGTGACTTGTGCGCCAGCTTTTGATAATGCTCCGCACAGTTGATAAGCATAGTGGATCATTCCTCCGGAACCGCGCGGCTCCACCACCATGATGTGCAGAGGTTTTTCGTTAATGTCGTTTTGCATGCGATGTGAGTTCCTCATACATCCTGCTCAACTTCATTATTTGGGAATCTATATTAAAGCGCTGCTGGACTGTTTTGCTTCCTGCCAGAACGATCTGCCTGCTTAGTTCATTGTTCTTTAGTAGTTGCAGGCACGCCTCTGCAAGTTTTGACGGATCGCCTGGCGCGACGAGCAGGCCGTTCACACCATTTTCTATGATCTCTGGAACACCGCCAACATCTGATGCAACGATCGGCCTTTCTGCTGCCAGCGCTTCGATGAGGACGGTTGGTAAGGCATCTTTTAGTGTCGGCAGGACGAAGATGTCGCAACAGGCCAGCAGATCAGGAATATCTGTCCGATGCCCAGCGAAGGTGACGTGGTTGTTTATAGCGAGAGCAGTTACGAGGTCCGTTAGAGCGGTGCCGTACTTTCCATCGCCTACTATTAAGTAATGCACATCGGGGAACTGTTCCAGAATTGCAGGCAGAGCCTCGATCATAAATTGTATGCCTTTTGGCTCACGTAACACCGCTATCGTAATAATGATCCTGCTGTTTAATGGCAGGTGGAGCGCTTGTTTTGTCCTCGCGGTTTGAGATGTATCCGTATTTTTGAATCGGGAGATATCCACACCATTATATAGAGTGACGACCTTATCCGGGTGCAGCCCGCCGAATTGCAAATAATGAAGGCGGGTCTTTTCAGAAACAGCAATGACGCGGTCGCAAAATTTTCCCAGTAGGAACCAGCGTAGCTTCATGCGCCCCCATGCGGATTTTTTTTCGGGGAAAATGTCCAGGGTGTGCACGGTGGAGACGCTGGGTATGCCAAGAAGTTTTGCTGCAACTGACCCCAGGATGTCTGCAAATTCCAATTGTGTGTGGAGCAACTGTGGACGGTGAAGACGTAAATAGCGCAGTATGCGAAAAAGGTTGAAGGGCCGACGAAGATTTGCTATCGGAACCAGATCGACTGATAGGCCGAGGCGCTCCAAGTCAGATGCGATTGGGTTACCCGCTCGAATCTGGAGGGCACAGATTCGTATGTTAAATCCGGCTTGCTTCAGATTTTTCAGGATGCTGGGCATCAATTGTTCGGCCCCGCCGGGACCCAGGCTGTCGATCATCCAGATGATGGGTCTTGTCTTATCCATGTTAAAGCTCGCTGGCTTTGGCAGGTCTCTTTGATAGTGTGCCAAGCATGCCAATCCCTTTGAGAATTGCAACGCGGTCGGTGAACCAGATGGTGCCGAGATAACCTACAGCGCCGGCGATCACAACCAGCGCTAATCGCAACCATGGTGCAAGATCCTGCGTGAGATGGAGGACTGGGACCGCAAAGATCAGTAGCACAATGCCGCCAATAAATGCTGTGAGTTGAGCTAGTATTTCACTCAGGCTTACATTTATGACGCGGATCGTTACAACGGCGCGCACCGCCACTTCGATCAATGCGGCCAGGAGATGCCCGGCTGCAATGCCAATCAGACCGTATTGTGAGCCAATCATAAGCGCAGTAAGCCGGATGACGAAAATGGGTATCGCAATTTTGAGAAGTATATCAGGGCGCCCGATGGCTTTGTAGATATCCCCAACATGAAAGCCAACGGAGAGGGCAAGCGTGTAGAGACTCAACACTTGCATAATGGGAATCGACTGTAACCATTGCTCGCCGAATAACAATCTGATGATCGGGTCTGCGGCCACGAATATTCCCAGGCATAATGGTGTTACCAGCAGTTGTACATAGCGGGTTGTTGAAAGAAAACTTTTGCGTAATACAACCTGTTGATTTTGGATCGACGAGAAGGCCGGAAAGAAAACTGCAGCCAAAACGGATAATGTATTGAGGATGAGCAGATCGGGCAGACGATAGGCGAGTGTATAAATGCCAAGCGCGGCTGTATTGAAAAAGCGGCCGATGAGCAGATAGTCGAAGCTATCTGCAAATACGGTGAATGCCCTATCCATCATTACCGAGAATCCATATTTGAATAACTGGCCACTGACGGGACTTCTGATCAACAAACGCGGTCTCCATGGCACAACGATCCATAAGAGCAGAGCAGATATGCTCATGCCCGCCAATTGACCATATACAAGTGACCAGGCCCCATATCCCATAATCGCCAGCCCGATCGAGAGTCCACCCTTTATCAGGGTGCTCCCCAACTCCGGGATCAGTTTTTTGCCAAATCGTAGGTCTCTTTGCAGGCGCGCCTTGTGAACAGAGCCGAGAGCATTGATGGTGAATCCGAGCCCTAGCCAGCTCAGGATCTGCGTGAGTGCAGGCTCGTGGAAAAATACTGCTAAATACGGAGATATTAAGACAATAATGGATGTCAGGAAAATTGAAATAAGCAGATTGAAAGTGAAAGCGATATTAGATGCTTCGTCAATATTTTCTCTGCGTTGGACAAGTGCGGCCCCCAGCCCGAAATCGTTCAAAATGGAGATGTAATCGATTGCAAGTGTGGCGAGAGCAACGACCCCAAACAGTTCTGGTGTGAGCAGGTGCGCAAGTATCGAGACGGTGACAAGGTTTAATGCTTTGCTTAACCCGAAGGACAAATAGTTCCATGCCGCATTACCAGCTACTTTTTTACCTATCTCGTGCGACGAAGTCTGTGGTTGATCGGCGGAATTCATTAATGATTTAATTTATTTGCATGGAAGATGAGCGCTCCTGCGTGAGGTGGATAACGGCAAGCGCAAGACCTGATAATACCCAGATGAAGCGGAAGCCGATACCATGCAGGAAAATGCCAGCCACCAGAAAAGTGAGAATGGACATAAATATTGATGTGATCCATAAGGACCAGTCCGGGTCTACTTTGACCTTGTTTGCATCGCTCATTGCCCGAGATCGATATAGACCCCAGAGCATAATATATATAAAGGCTGCAAAACTCGCTGCGCCGAAGATGCCGGTTTCAGCCATGATTTCTATGTAAAGTGAATGGGGTTGGCGTGCTGAACTCTCTGAGCCGACATTTCTGGCAGAGGCTTCCAGCCCAAGATTTCCCGCGTAAGACCAGTAATTGTCGCTGTAGTTTGCAAAGCCAACACCCAGAAATGGATTTTCCTTGAACATGGCCAGCCCGGTCAGCATTTTCTCCCGTCTGCCTTCTACGGCATCATCCTGCGAAAATCCAAATTCCTGGTTCGAATTGAATAATATATCCAGAGACTTAAATCTCTCTGTATACCGGGATGGTACGATAAAAAAGAGCAGAAGCCCAATGGATGCCAGGCTGAAAAGGGTGGTGGCTTTGATTCGTAGGTCCAAGGCGATAAGCGCCAAAATAAGAACCAGGGCTAGAAATGCCCCGCGGCTTTCTGTGAAAACCATCGCCAGAAGGATGAACAAAGCAGCCAAGGCCAAGATCATCTTTGCAAGTGGCTCGCGCACCCTTACGAATTGATACAACGCAATTGGAAGAATTGATACCAATACCTGCCCCCATACATTTGATTCAGCAATTGGTCCTCCGTATCGCAACCCACCGCCACTGCCAATTTGACCGAAAGCGCTTCCTCGAGCTAATCCCCAGAAAGTGCTCGCTGAATCCGTCAATGTGTAGATTACCCCCAGAATCGAAACAAAAGTCACTGCAAAGAGAAGGACGCGTACACCAGTCTTTAACCTTTCCTTGGTGTTCAGAGTAAGGTAAATACAGATCCCAATAGCAATATCCTTGGTCAGGTCGAAAATGGAGAGGAAGGATTTGGATTGGTTGATCGCGACCAATGAAGAGAAAAGAGTAGTCAGATAATATGCCAGCAAGGCAGCAGCGGAGCGCGTATTCGCGGCTGATATATTTATCTTTCCTGTCCTGAGGACATAATTTGCAAAGATACTGAACATTACAATCACAACAAGTGGTTTGTTAATGCTGGGAAGGCCCTTTTCAGTGAACAAATCTGAAAGATTTGTAAAGACCGTAAATATCAAAATATATGCCCCAAGCTCTGGCTTTTGGAAGATGGTGATTGTCAGTATTAAACCTACTGCCCCGCCAACGACGAGAAAGGATGGATAAGTGTCTGTAAAATTAATGGCAAGCGCGACTGCGACAGCGAGTGCTATGCCGATTAAGATAAAAGTTAATGTCGATCCCTGAATGGACTGAAATGATTGCGGACGATGGATGTGACCCAGCGCGGTAGCCCGACCCTGTGAAGTTTCCTGCGGGTATTTGGCTGAGCTTGATGGCGATTTCTCGTCATCAGGGATCGAATTTTTTGAAGACATCTCTGATTCTCCAGATCCTGTTGTTTACGAACAAAAAAAGTTACTCGTGCGCATGTACCCCAAACTTTGATGGTGGCATGCAGGCTGTTTTAGAATGATAAAATACATCCTATTGTCGAATTATAAGCTCGTTTATACTGTTGGTGCCGAATTTGAAATTATCTTGAACTTTTTCGGTTCCCGGTTTTCTGCAGCCGCGAATGCAGCATATGGGTCGAACAATAGATAAATACCATGCCTGAAAAAACTCCTTTTGTGACAACCATGGATTATCCGGATCATATTGAATATGCCAGGTTGATGTGGACCTCCCGTGCGGTGGTCGTACCGATGAAACGAAATCTCATTCGAGCGGTTGGACAACAAACTTACTTGAATGCGATGCTATTGGAGAAACCGACGATCGTCACGGATGCTCTGGGCGTGCGCGACCATGTTCGAGATGGCGAGACCGCCATCGTCGTAGATGGGTCCCCGCAATCCTATGTAGATTCAATTCGAAAAGTGCTGGATCCTGCAAATAAAACCGCGATTGACAAAATGTGTAATTTTGCTCGCAAAACTGTTTTGGAACAATATAACTTTCAAGATCATGCGACGCGTTTGCTGGCTGTTCTGGATGGGGCCGTGCAGGAATGGTCGCGTAGTTAATTAGCGCTTTTCCCTGGCGGCCCTTTCAAGGATTTGAAACCCAAGTTTGCTTAAACTTTCCAGGGTTTGGATGTCCGGATTTTCCTGCGCTTCAGATTCTTCCATGATGCGGATTAAGGCCGCTCTCACGCCGCTGGCTCGATGTGCCCAATGTGAATCGACAGAAATGCGCTCAAGGCGCGCCACCAACAAGTGGATCAGCTTTTCTTCAGGCGTTGAGGATTCCATAAAAAGCAAGGTGCCCATGACGCTGCTCGAAAGAGCCGACGCGAGATTCGAAGTCTGTTACGCTATCCATCGAACGAACTAGGGAGCGAGGATCTGGTAAGGTGAATGCGCTGATAATCGGAATTCTCTCTGCGGGCGTATCCATGTTGTAAAAGAATCTTGTCGTTTCCAAATTTTCGCCGCCAACTGCCGGAACGTCAAGAAGGAACGCAAAAAACATGCGCAGACCTGGCTCCTTCTTTTCGGAGTTGCACGCAGATGTTCCCTGCCACTGGTTGTGAAGTTGGTACGCTCACAATCGGCGTGTTAGTTGGAAAGGTGATGAGTGTTGGTACAGGAGTTGCTGCAGGTGTCAGTTTATTGAGTTCGGCAAAAGCTTGGTTGAGGGAGGTAATCATATTGCTCAGATTCGTGGTGGCTTGGTTCTGAGCGTTCAGGTCCTGGTTGTCAAGGGCGACCATATAATTAGAAAACAATAAATTTCCCTCCCCAGCCATGCTTTGCATTTCCTGGTGAAATGCGGCATATTCGGGTGGATAATTGTTCATACGAGCGATCTCTGTCGCCCCGTTTGTTACCCGTACCAAGGCTGCAACTGCTTGAGAATACCAATCCATATTCCGGCTCATGTTTGGATTCGATGTAAGTTGATTGTGGATCTCGATAAGCTCAACAAATGCTGTCTGCAATGCTTGAAAATGCGAAGCCACGACCTGGGGATAGTCAGCCTGTGGAACATCCGTAGAAGTTGGCTCCGCGGTGAAAACGGGCGTGGGTACGGATGCGGGTGCAGAAAGTGTGACCTCTACTACCATTGTTAGAAGTACAGAAGTTTGGACCTCACTAACGTCAATTGTAGGCTCTGGGGCTGTTAATGTTCCACATGCCGACGATACAAGCACTAGTACTTCCAGAGGTAAGAGTTTATGCAATCTTATAAAAAAGTCCATTTCATCCTCTTTCTTGTTTTATGAACTGATTGCATGAAAAGTATAATCCAATAAGTCGACTATTCCTTCAGCTGTAATTTGTAATTCTCAATAGTCCCACTGGCCTTGCTACTTGCTTTGCGGCCTGTCAGAAAAGATTCGCCCTGTACGAAGTCATTCGCATCCCCATTTGGGAGAGTCTGGTGGTTTCGCGTTTCCTGCTGAAACATAACCGGCGCGTCCTTTTCGGCACAACAGAAGAAGAGAGCGACGCTTGACAACAAAGTGCCCCCGGCGCGGGTCGAACGCGCAACCACCAGATTCGAAGTCTGTTACTCTATCCATTGAGCTACGGGGGCAATATGTCAAATGCGAAAAATACGTCCAACTGGTTCGATTTTTGAAATTGTTGAAAGTCTTGTTCTGTCCAACACTT
>JAXIPJ010000305.1:0-2544 GCA_045402985.1 Anaerolineales bacterium | reverse complement strand
TTTCTTTCAAATCTCATCCACTTCAAAGTAAAATAGACTCATGGATTGGCTCACCGGCTCCAGACAAGGCGAAGCAAAAAGACTCATTGCCCGTCTCGCGGATGTGACCCAACGCGACCACGCCGCGCAGGAGCTAATTCGTCTTGGCGCAGATGCCGTGCCATCCCTCCTTGAAGCGCTTCAGACTCAAGACGTGAACCTGCTTCCGCTATATCAGCAAGTCCTCGCCCGCATCCCTTCCGCCACCCCCACACTAATCAAGCTACTTACCAGCGCGCATCCCATTATCCGCGGGCGCGTTGCTGAGGTTTTTTCAATTAGTAAAGAACGGACGGCGGTGCCTGCCTTATTGGACGCGCTGCACGGTGAATACTTTACCGTTCGTTCACGTGCAGCTCTGGCGCTGGGAAGGATTGGTGATACGAAGGCCTTGCACCCGCTGCTTGGTGCACTGACAGACGGCGAAGATGAAGTGCGCATTGGGGCCTGTTTGGCGCTGGGATTTTTCAAAGATCCGTCCACATTTGATGACATTACCAACGTATTGCTGGATGACCCAAAGATAGAAGTGCGGCAGGCCGCGGCAAAAGCGTTGGGTAACACTGCGCATCCTGCCGCAGTGCCATATCTTATGGAAGCCTTGCACGATTCCTTTTGGTGGTATGAGCGCGAATACGCAGCAGCAGATCTACTGCATGCCATCGGAAAAATGAATGGCGCAGCAGTTGACCCGCTCATCAAAGCGCTCGAAGACAAGGAAGGGACAGTTCGCAAATTTGCCGCAACCCTGCTGGGTAAATTAGGCGACCCGCGCGCCCTTGAACCTTTAGGCATGACGCTCTACGATATGCATCATGATGTGGGGAGCGCCGCAGCGGAGTCGCTGGCCAAATTTGGCGCGCCAGCTCTCGACATCCTGATCGAAGCATTGAGTCATCCTGAAATGTGGATACGCATCCATGCGATGCGCGCGTTGAGCAGTATCAAGAATCCGCGCGTTACATCTGCGCTGCTGGAAATGTTGAACGATCCGGAGCGTGAAGTACAGAAGCAAACCATCCTGGCTTTGGGGGAGATAAAGGACTCACGCACATTGCCCGTTCTACAAGAGATCGCGTCCAGGCGCGCGGATCGGGAATTGCACACACTTGCAAAGGAAGCAATTGCAAAGATAGGTTAAGTGGATCCTGTTTGCCGACAACGGAGTCATTATGAAACGTATTCACTCTTTATTAGCCGTTCAATCTGTTGTGGCAATACTGGTTTCGATCAACCGTTTGGGAACATGGACTCTGGGCTACGTTTTGCCGAATGAATTTTTACGTTGGGTGGACTTCAATAATATGCTTGTGCTGCCGTTGATCAGCCTGATTGCGTTTTATCTCCTCAAAAAGACGATTGAATATGACTCGCCCGCGCGCGAAGGACGTGCTCATCTCACGCTCAATCTGATATTCATTGTGGGGTTATATTTTCTCGGCGCAAGTTATGGCGATCATGAAATGACCAATTATCTACACACGCGTTTTTGCCTGCAAGACACCGCCAGCGATCTATGCCGCATTGTCATTTTCAATGATGATGAATTCAGTCACTGGGTTTTCTTCACGGGCTTCGTAATGGTCAACGCGGCATTGCTATTCCTGCAAGTGGTCTTTCCTTATAAAGGAGCGCTGACAGGAGGCGATATTGCTTTGCTTATATTCAATGCTTTATTCCTGGGTGCAGGCATTTTTGCCAATCTCGGCTTTGAAGAGATCGGACTTGATCTGTATGTTGTCGCCCTGCTTGCGACCCTTTCAGCCTATTTGCTTTGGAGGCGCGGCGGACAACCGTTATTCATCTATTACACCGCCGCATACGTGTTGGGATTGGTCGCGACTTTTGCCGCTCAGATGATGAGAGGATGACGAGGTTGAGAGTTATTAAGAGACCGATACAATGTTCTAATAACATCCACACAAATGTTTCGAATCGTGTAAACTCTCATTGTGTTAAAAAGAGTAAAAGCACATTTTATCAAAGGAGAAAACAATGACTTACCTTATCTGGTTCCTTCGTATCGTTCACATTCTGGCTGGCATCTTTTGGGTGGGTGGCACGTTAATGATGGCCTTCTTTATCGCTCCTGCTGTGGGTGCAACTGCAGAGGCAGGTCAGAAATTTGTGGGCCACTTGATGGGTAATTTGAAGTTCAGCAACCGGATGTCTGCCGCGGCTGGATTAACGATCCTTGCGGGCTTCATTTTATACTGGATCGACTCAGATGGTTTTACCTCAGCATGGATGACCTCAGGCGCAGGCAGAGGTTTTGGGATCGGCGCGGCATTTGCACTTGTTGGATTCGTGTTTGGCATCCTTGTAGGTCGCACAACGAAAGGCATGGCGCAACTCGGCGCGCAGCTGTCCCAGGGTAAACCTTCTCCTGAACAGATGGCACAGATGGCGGCGCAACGCGGACGACAGGCCACCTATTCCAGGGTCACGGCGGTGCTGCTCATCCTTTCCGTAATATTTATGGCAATTGCCCGTTATCTCGTTTTC
>JAXIPJ010000402.1:0-13724 GCA_045402985.1 Anaerolineales bacterium | reverse complement strand
GGGCGAGATCATTGCCTATACAGATAGTGATGTTCTGTTTTCTCCAAAATGGCTCGCGCGCTCTGTGGAAACCCTCGAAACCTTCCCAAATGTGGGCATGGTGACCGCGCGCCCCTTCCGCACACCTCCTGAGTTTTACGAGTCCACCCTTAAGTGGGCGCGTGACGCGGAGCGTGCAACTCTCGAAGAAGGTCAGTTTATCCCGTGGGAAACCTTCCTTGAATTCAATCTCTCGCTTGGGCAGAACGAAGAAGAGAATAAAAAAGTGTATGCAGAGACTAAAGATTGGCGCATTGCCTATCGTCCTGAGCGGAGCGGAGCGCAGTCGAAGGACATTATCGCGTACGCGGGTGCCTCGCATTGGCAGTTCACAGCATACAAGTCCACGCTCCAGCAATTCCTGCCCTTTGACATGGACAAGCCCATGGGCCAGGTCCGGCAACTGGACAAACGCATGAACGACGCGGGTTTGCTACGCTTGATGGTCTCTGATCCGCTGGCAATGAATATGTCTAATACGTTGGGATATTTGCGTGGGGAGTTGAAGCAGGCTGGTAAGAAGAAACCCGTCTCACTTGGCAAGCGCGTACTGGAAGTTGGATTTATCAAGAAGATGCTGTTGGCTGTGTATAACAGGATTTTTACTTGGTATTATTCGTAGAAGCTATATGATGGGATACTATAAAAAAGACGGATGCAACTGCATCCGTCTTTTTGTCCGTTTATACCTGTGCCCATGCAGGATATTCGTGATCGAAATTGTAATATAGGGTCTGCCTGGGCAGGCGGAAGTCCACAACATCCTTGCCAACTTCCTCTGGGTCTTCCTTTTCTACAAGGACACGTGCGATAAAGCCTGCGATGGTTTCCATGTCTTTTTCATTCATTCCCAGTCGAGTAGCTTCGATAGTGCCGATGCGGAGACCGCTTGGACGATCCCAATCCTCGGGTTTGTCTTCGGGGACAAGATTTTTGTTTGTGATGATGTTAGCCTGTGCGAGACGATGTGCGACTTCAAGTCCGCCACCGAATTGTTTGACACGGGCAATCACTTGATGACTCTGGCTGTATCCCTTATGCGCGCAAAGGACGGGAATTCCGCGTTCGTCGAGAGCCTTACCAAGTGCTTTTGAATTTTTTACAATTTGCGCCATGTAGAATTTACCGAACTCGATCATCTCGGCCGCAGAAACTGCGAGTGCCGCAACGCGATTAACTTGATGAGTGGCGGCTAATGCGGGGAAAATAGTATCAGTAATCGGCCTGGTAAGTTGCGAGTCGTTCCACATGATCATGCCGCTTTGCGGTCCGCTAAAAGTTTTGCCAGCTGAACCAGTCAAAATAACGGCTCCTTCATTCAACGGATCCTGGAATTGTCCGCCTGCAATCAAGCCCGCCTGATGCGCGCCGTCGAAAACAAATTTTCCACCCCACTCTGCGATGATCTGGCTCATCTCACGCACTGGCAACGGGAACAATGTCATAGACATGCCCATGACCACAAGTTTTGGCTTGTGCTGGCGGGCAAGTTTTGCGAATGCTTCGAGATCCACTTCAAGTTCATCCATGTTGAAGGGCACGTCAAGGATTTTCACTCCGCGTGTGCCGGCAGGACCATCGTAACGATTACTGGAGTGTCCGCCAAAAGGCTGCGGCGCAGACATAATCACATCGCCTGGTTGGGAGAACGCATGATAGACCGTCATGTTTCCCAGCATACTGCCCATCAAACGATGATCGGCATAATTACAGCGGAAGGCAGTCTTCAATAGTTCGACACAAAGCGATTCAACTTCATCGATATATTGAGTTCCAGCAAACCAGCGATTGACTCTGCCAATATGCCCCTCAGCCGCGCGCGTCCCAATTTCGGAGGAAAGCAGGGCGCGTACCATTGGACTTGTTGGCGCCTCAGGAGCCAATAAATTGAGACAACGCTCGCCCCGCCACTCTTCATTGCGCTTGACCGCGTCGATGACAGCCTGTGCCCACATCCTTGGAGATTCTGTCGCGCTCATAATGGACCTGGCATTTGCCAATACTTCCCGATCATGGACTTCAAATTGGGTGGTATCGATTTCATTCATGGCTTGTCTCCTTCTTTGGTTATGAACTTTCCTGTTTGTTGAGATATGCAACCAAATGCTCGGCCGCACCTCGAAGATGATCTTCAAGAACTGCAACGGCTTTCTCCGTATCTCCATGCCGACATGCCGCGAGAATTGCCCGATGTTCCTTTTGGGATTTTTTTTGATAAGCCATCCCCGCCAGATAGAGAACTAAATAGCGGGCGATATTCACATGCAATGCTTTGATTGTGTCCATGAGGCGCGGCAACGAAGCAGGGGAATACAATGTTGCATGAAACTCCCAATTCAGTTCGCCCCACTTTGCAATATTTTCCTCCTGATCGATGGCGTTAAGAATTTCTTCAGCATGCTTAAGTTGAGCAACAGTCAGATGGGGAATCGCCCGCGCCAGGACAGCCGTTTCCAGCGCTATTCTCATGACATAGATTTCATCCGCCTCAGCAGCAGATAATTCCGAGACGAACGCCCCGCGATTGGGATAAAAGTTGACAAGCCCCTCCGCTTTTAATTGGACCAAAGCCTCTCTGACAGGAATTTTGCTTATCCCAAATTGAGCGGCGATTTCATCCTGTTTAAGAGCCTGCCCACTTTTTAATTTCCCGCGCAGGATATCTGCGCGCAGAGAGTCCGCGATTGATTCGTTTGCCACAACAGAAGCAGGGTTTAGGGAAGGGGTGAGAAGGTTCATAAATAAAATCGTATACGATTATTTGAAAATTATAATATCGTATACGATTTAAGTCAAGTGAATTGATACACTTCCCAGAAAGTAACAGCATGTCTGCACAGGAATGGGTGGATGAGACAGATGTTGTGGGAAGAAAATATTCTTCAAAATAGAATTTTCATCGTCTGGCGTGCATTATCAGAGTAGAATCTGCTTCTCGACTTGAGATATTCAAACATTTATTTCCCCGACTCTGGCAATACAAGCGGAATATCCAAAAACGGATGTTTGACCACATGCACAGGAATGCAATAGGCTTCTTCGATCAGTTCTGGTTGAAGAACTTCATTTGGTTTTCCAATTGCCTTGATGTTTCCTGCAACCATCAACGCGATGCGGTCTGCGAAATGCGCGGCGAGATTCAAATCGTGCAGCGCGACCAGCACAGCAAGATCATCCTTGTGCGCCAGTTCTTGGACCAACTCTAATAAACTTACTTGATATTGCAAATCCAAATGTGCGGTGGGTTCATCCAGCAGTAGTATCGGCGTGGACTGGCACAAGGCGCGCGCCAATAATACGCGTTGTTGTTCTCCGCCTGAGAGTTCGCCCACGCGCCGGTCTGCGAAAGGGAGCGCGCTTACACGTCCAAGTGATTGACGCGCAATATCTTCATCTTTTTGTGAAGGCTGACCGAGAAATCCAAGATAAGGCGTGCGGCCAAAGAGGACAGTCTCCCAAACTGTGAAGGCGGGAGGCAATGAAACAGCCTGGGGAACAGTCGCGATATATCGCGCCCGTTGAATCGGCGAGAGCGAAGCGAAGTCATCCCCGTTCGTGCGGACGTTTCCACTTGCGATGGGAATAACTCCGCTCACTGCGCGGATCAATGTGGATTTGCCTGCGCCGTTCGGTCCGATCAGCGCGAGGACTTCGCCGCTTTGCACATTGAGGGAAACGTCGTGCAAAATTTGGCGAGAGCCATAAGAAACGGAGAGGGATTGGATTTTCAACATATCATTTTACTCTGATGGTCGAGTAGCGACGAGCGCTTTCTGCGAGGAGCATATCGAGACCAGTAGTTTGATTCAAAATTCGAATTACTTGTTGCATACTGCTGGTTTCGAAACGCCCCGCGAAGAGCACGTTGGGCTACTCAACCAGCGGAATATACCTAAAAAATCAAATACCAATACAGGGCGATCTCAGAAGCGTTAGATAAATTCCTGAAGGCGTATAAATCGAATCCGCCAAGGACAAATCCGCATTTCTCGTAGAACTTACAGGCTGGAACATTGTTATCCTGCGTCTCCAGCGTGATCCCAGGGAAGTTCTGATGTTTTGCCCATTCGATTGCGCGGGACATCAATGCGCGCCCGACTCCCTTGCCTCTAAATTCAGTATCGACGACAAGTTCTTCGACGTAGGCAAATTTGTTCCACCAAGGAATGAGTTTGATTTGACCGCCGGGCTTCCCATCCACATCCGCAAAGAAGATCACTTTTTCTGGATTATCAAGGAAGGTGGTGTAATCTTCTGTATCAACGTTGAGTATCTTTTCGTATGGTTCAACGGGAACGATGGAATAGGCGATCCGGTTATGTGCCACATGAAGCACAAGATGTGAGTTAACTATCGAGTTGCGCTCGAAGCGGTCAACTTGGTGGAGGGACTGTGAGTCTATTTGGCGGAGGGTGATGTTCATGGAAACCTATTTGATGACCGTTGGGATGCCCGCCACCATAAAGATGACTTTATCCGCTTCGCGCGCCAAACGTTGGTTTGCCCAGCCCAACCCATCGCGGTACACACGCCCCATCTGATACGGCGGGACGAGGCCAAGCCCCAGCTCATTGGAGACGATGATCCAATCCTGTTTTTGAGCGAGCATTTTTGCGATCAATTGATTCACTTCCTTTTCAACCTCCATTGTGAATGGCTCTTCATCTACAATGTCGTCCTTCACAAATTGCATGAGCAGATTCGAGACGAGCAAAGTTATACAATCCAGAATCACCACATCCGATTTTATTCGCTGGGACTGCGATGCAACTCCGAGCGGGACCTCAAGCGTTTCCCAATTCGACGGGCGTTCGGCGCGATGCTTTTGGATGCGTGCCGACATTTCGTCGTCCAACGCCTGTGCTGTGGCAAGAAAGGTCACGGTTTTGCCTGATTCTTCCGCCAGGCTCTGTGCGTACGATGATTTTCCACTTCGTGCGCCGCCCAGGATGAGTGTGATTTTTGGCATGGATATTTTTCAACCAGTCTATGCAGATCTCAAAGACTCTGAAAGTCTTTTATCGTAAACACAACCAGTATCAACATCTCAACCAATGTTGTTACTGTTCCATAAATATCACCTGTCAGACCAGGTAGCAGGCGCATGGCATACAAAGCCACGAGCAAGCCAATCATCGCCGCGCCAAGCATAAACAAAACCCCCAGCCAGCCGTATACAAACCACGAAGTGAGCCCGGCAATTATTGTTGCAATCAAAACTTCCTGAATTCGGACATTTCTTTTCATTTCAATGCCAAGTCCATCTTCGCGGGCATAGGGAAACCAATAAATCACAAGTGGCGAAGCCCAGCGTCCCAGTGTTGTGGCAAGCATCAGCGCGACAAAAAGATTTGTGGAAGCTGAAAGCGCGGAATACTCGGTGAGCAGAACCAAAACTCCACCTGCCACTCCAAACGCGCCCATGCGAGAATCCTTCATGATATCGAGTCTTCTTTGGGGAGTAAAGCCTCCAAAGAGACCGTCACAGGTATCCATGAAGCCATCCAAATGAAACGCACGAGTGAATAATACCCATGCAAATAAGGTGATCGCCGCAGAAACTGACACCGGGAAAATTAACTGAGCCATATCATTCAGGCCATACAATAAAAGGCCCAGCACCACGCCCACAAGCGGGAACCATCCCACTGCGCGACCCATCTCTTGCGAAGTAAACATCCGCTTGATGAAGGTCGGAGAGATGGTCAGGAATTGAAACGCAGCAACGATTGAGGTCATATCATTCCTTATCACTCACGCCAGCCTCACGAAATGTTGCCATCTCGCGCAGGATGCGAGTCGAGGCATCGATCAAATGAAACGCGAGTGCCGCGCCTGTGCCTTCACCAAGCCGCAGGTTCAGATCGAGTAACGGATTCAGTCTTAGCCATTCGAGCATCAGCTTATGTCCGCGTTCATGTGAGACGTGCGCCGCGATCATATAATCGCGCGCAGCAGGCGCGAGTGAACCCGCGATCATCGCCGCGGCAGTGGAGATAAAACCATCTACAACCACAGGTTTTCGATTTGCCGCAGCTGCGAGCATCACACCCGCCAGCCCGCCGATCTCAAAGCCGCCCACTTTCGCAAGCACGTCGAGCGCATCATTTGCCTTCGGTCTATTCACATCCAGCGCGCTCACGATCACATCGATCTTTCTTTTCAACCCAGCATCGTCCACACCTGTGCCGCGCCCCACAATGTTTTCTGGAGATTGATTCATTAACGCACAGGCAATCGCCGCGGAAGGAGTCGTATTGCCAATGCCCATATCGCCTGTAGCAAGGATGTCTGTGCCGCGCGCGATTTCCGCTTCGCCGATTTCGATTCCACTTTGAATCGATTCGATTGCCTGTTCACGCGTCATCGCGGGACCTTTGGCAAGGTTTGCCGTTCCCAGGCCGATCTTGCGCCTAATAAGTTCCCCACTGGCGTCCTCAATTTCTGACGCGACGCCCATATCCACGACAACGACTCGTGCGTTTGCTTGACGCGCCAACGCATTGATCGCCGCGCCGCCGCGTAAAAAATTCAACACCATCTGTGGCGTGACCTCGGCCGGATACGCACTCACGCCTTCGCGCGTCACGCCATGATCTGCTGCCATCACAATGACAGTTTTGCGCTCCACCGAAGGAAACGGATCCGCCGTCATCCCTGCCAGTTGGATCGAGAGTTCCTCCAGCCGACCCAAACTTCCGCGTGGTTTGGTCAATGTATCCTGATGCACCCGCGCCAATATCATGGCTGGTTCATCAAGTGGTTGGATCTGTCTGATGACCTCTTCAAGTTGCATGATTAGACTTCATTCCCTGTGTTAAAGATGACCAGTCCATGTTTTATTTCCTGGTTGTTCATTTATCATAATCTTCCTGCTCAAGTCGCCGTCCCCGGCGGCGAGACGCCACCGAGAGCAGCAGAAGTATTTATTCATTTACCAGTAACCTTGATTCTTCGCCCGCCTTAGCACCCACAGGAAGAAAGGCGCGCCTGCCAATGCCGTGACAATTCCCACGGGCAATTCCTGTGGGGCCAGCACGACGCGCGACAGGACATCTGCAAACAACAGGACGGATGCGCCGCCGATGATACTGAGCGGGATCAGGCGGCGATAATCCATGCCCCACCAGAGGCGCACAATGTGCGGAACGACAAGACCTACAAAGCCAATGATGCCTGCGAAAGAAACCGCCGCGGCAGTCACCAGCGATGCGGCGATGATGATGATGAACTTTGCACGGCGCACATTCAATCCCATTTGCAAAGCTTGGTCATCGCCAAATTGCAAGAGGTTCAAAGCATAGCCGCTCAGCACCAGTGTCGTAAGACCAATTGCGAGATACGGGATGAGGACCAGAGTTGCCTCCCAGCTTACCAAACTGACTCCGCCCAAAAGCCAGCCAATGGCACGGCGTACCTCACCTGTCGAGCGCAGCACAAGAAACGATGTCAGCGATGTTGCAAAAGATGAAACTGCCACACCCGAAAGGATCAGGTTCGTTGTTGGCACGGTCCCGCCGATGTGCGCAAAATTGTAAACGAGATAAACCGTCAGCAGGCTGGTGATAAAAGCTACCAATGGGACAGCTAAAAGCCCGAGGATAGTGTAGGGCCAGTTGACCGACATTGCCAGGATGGCTCCCAGCCCCGCGCCGGATGCAACGCCGATCAAAAATGGATCTGCGAGCGGATTCCGGAATAACCCCTGATACGCTGCCCCGCTTCCAGCCAAAGCCGCACCCACCAGCGCGATCAACACTGTGCGCGGCAGGCGGATATTCCACAGGATGGTGCGATAGATATCATTGGTGGTGGATCCATTTAACGCGCGCCACACATCCATGGAGGGAATGAACACAGAGCCGATCGCCAGGCTGAGCAGCAGGGCGAGAAGAAGAAGTAGAAAAGATAAAAGAAAAGGCAAGCGCATGATGAAGGATATATAACAGGAAAACACGTAGACAGGCAAACAAGATACCTGTCTACGTGTTTGCTTGTGTACCTGTTTACTTTCCTATTCGAACAACTCAGGTCGCAATAACTTTGCCAATTCTTCCAATGCATCAACGAGGCGCGGCCCGGGGCGGCTGGCCAGATCGTCGTTGAAGGGCACAACCTGTCCATTTTTTACTGCGCTCAGGTTTTCCCATCCAGGCCGTTGTGCGATTGATTCAGGCGTAATGCCATATCTCGCATCGCCAAGGATGATGAAAGCCGGGTCAGCTGCCACCACTTGCTCGAGACTCAACTGAGGATAACCGTCAATGTCTGATGCAATGTTGTAACCGCCAGCGCGGTCGATTAGCAAAGTAATGAAAGTACCCTTGCCCGCGGTGTAAGGCTTGGCTGGGTCGGTGGCATCCAGCTCATAAAAAACGTTGATACGAGAACTGAGCGGGGCGATCTTTTCATCCACTGCGGCCACACGCGCCTTAAGGGACTCGGTCAACGTGGCAGCTTCATCTTCATGCCCGGTCAACTGTGCCACGATCGCAAGGTTGTCGTACATTTCCTCCAGCGTGACTGGGTTCTTCAAATAATACACCGTCAGGCCCAGATCTTCCAGTTGTTTGACCTGTTCAGGTGTGTTGATCTCAGCCGCCAGCACCAGGTCGGGTTTCAGGGAGACAATGGACTCAGTGTTCAACGCTGCAAATGTGGCCCCTATATCTGTCACCGCCTTTGCTGCTTCGGGATAATCTGACAGCGAATCGCGTCCCACCACTTGTGAGCCAGCACCGATCGCAAACAAAATCTCCGTATTCGAAGGAGCCATGGAGAGCACGCGCTGTGCTCGACCATCCAGTTTTATCTCGCGGCCAAGCCCGTCTGTGAAGGTCAATGCGGTCGTTGTCGGTGTGGCTTGAGGCGCGCATGCAGTCAGTAAGACGAGTAGTAAAGTGAAAAGTAAAGTCTTGCGTAACATTTTTATTCTCCTGAAATAGAGTTGAAATGCAAATCCCCTGCCATAGATGACAGGGGAGATAGAGGCTCGCTAAGTTAGCCGTCCTCCACCTCCTTTCTGCGAGAGTGTGGTGAACCGACCAGAGCGGGCGACCTGACTTGTTAGTTTGATAATGCGGTAGTTTATTAGTTCGGTAGTTCAATCACTACGAAACGATATAACTACAACACTACATAACTAATTCACAGTTGCGCGACAGTGTCGGGTTTACACCGACTTCGCCGCTTGCTGATCGTATTTGATTGATTCTATTTTATGACGCGAGGGCAGGAACGTCAACCTTTGAATTTGTGCGAAGATAAAGAACTGCAACGATGACAATTGTTACTACCATCAGCGAGATGTTCCCAGCGCGCCCATAGAGAGCAATTGCAAATGTGGGACCAAGATAACAAATCACCACTACAATCTTTTGTACGATATCCTCATCCTTAACAAGAACGGCAAATGGAACGAGCAACAAAATGAAATCGTAATTATAAAGATAGGGGCTGACGAGTAATGTAATCAACAAAGTAAATGAAATCAATAGTGCAGGGGACTTCAACCACACATTTCGTTTTACAAAAAATACAACCACTAGCACAATCAATAATCCACTCGCGATCAGCGCGGCTTTCGCAAGTGACCCATCGAAGAACCACCTTGATAACCAGACGGGCAGGCTGGCACATTCGGAGCAGGCTGTCACATTACCTTCCGCTTGATAATTCAACAACATTTTCGGATAGCTGACTGGCCAAGCGGGATCCGCAACAAAGCCGATCACAAAAAGAAAGACTCCCGCCAGCAAAATGGACCGAATCGCACGCTGTCCGAAACTGTTTTTGTGTGCGAATAAATAAATTACCACTGACAGCAGAATCAGCGCGCCGATATGCGGCTTGAACGTCAGCAGAACCGCGCCAAGAGTCATCAGCGCCATATTTTCTCTTCGCAACGAATAAATTAATAGAGACGCGCCCAGCAAAACTGGGAAGTCATATTGCCCAACTGATAGCGCTCCCAGAACTGGCAGGAAAAATAACGCCAGCGGGAACGCGATCAATCTCAAACGCGGATGCCATCCGTCTGTCAGGAACCAAACAGACACGAACAACATAACTAGATTAATTTCAAACCACAATGTCCCCGCGGCTTTGGCAGGTAGAAGCCCAAGGTAAAAAGTGCTGAGCGCATACCAGGGCGGATACGGAAAACGCGCCAGAAAGAATTTGTCTGCTGGGATACCAGATGCTTCCACGGCGATGGCTTCCACAGCCGCGAGATCATAGATTGGAACACCGTTCACCAAAGCCAGGTCTGTGTTGTAAATGGCGCTGAAATCAGAATGGATAGGCAGGGAGTTTGGAACGTAAAGAGCGACCGCCAGCATAATAATTAAAACAAGCAAGAGAGAAAGAAGAAAGAAGATGCGTCGGTCCATGGGTTTTACTTTACTCTGAAATTCTCCGAATTAAACCGCGAAATGCCGGTCCCAAGAGCAGATTGCGGATGAAACAGCACTACGAAAATTGTATCCTACCATCTGAAATTTATGCTATCATGAAAGGCACTTATGCAGGCGGCTAACTCTCCAACATCAGCATCGCAATTACAAGACCAGCTAACCACACATCTCCCGCTGATGTGGTTCTCGCTTGCGTTTCTGGCGGGAATTGTGCTAGCCAGCCTGGTTTCCTTGACCATTTGGGTTTGGGTGGTACTAGCGCTCATCTTTATTCTGCTTGCTTTTGCGATACGCTTCTTTCCTCCATTCAAGAGCCTCAGGGCAACGCTTTCTTCATCCTTTTCACCATTTTTATCCTTACTGCTTCATCCTTTCCCCTTCATCCTGTTAGTTGCCATCTTTCTTGGTGGGGCGCGCTATCAACTTTCCGTTCCAAACTTTGATGCGTTCCACATCGCCTTCTATAATGACCGCGATTACGACCTACTCATTACCGGAACTCTTATTGAACCGCCTGATTACCGCGACAATTATACAAACCTGCGCGTCCGTGTTAAGGCAGTAGATACAGGCGACGGCGACCTCTCTGCCAGTGGCATTATTCTGGTGCGCGCCTCCAATAATCAAACCTTTCACTATGGAGAGAATATACGGTTACGTGGGAAATTAAAAACACCGCCTGAGAACGAAGATTTTTCCTATCGCGATTATCTCGCCGCGCAACATGTCCACTCTTACATGTCGACCGCGGAGGTAACCGTCTTGCCGGGCAATGGCGGCAACCCCTTATCTGTGGCGCTGTACAAAATTAAAGATAAGTCACTTACCAATATCTATCGTATGTTCCCAGACCCTGAATCGTCATTGATGGCGGGCATTTTGCTGGGCGTGGATACAGGTCTCACACGTGAGCTGCAGGATGCCTTCAAGAACACAGGCACCGCACACATTATTGCCATTTCGGGTTTTAATATTAGCATCATCGCTGGGATTTTCTTTGCGTTCTTCAGTCGATTCTTCGGCGAGCGACGCGGCGCCGTTATTGCCATCGTTGTCATTGCGTTATATACAATTATCGTAGGTGCAGACGCGGCGGTTGTGCGCGCGGCCATTATGGGCAGCCTGGCACTATTTGCAAAACAGGTCGGCCGCCGCCAGTTTGCGTTGAACACATTGCTGGCAGTTGCATTTATGATGACTTTGTGGAATCCATTATTCGTTTGGGATGTTGGCTTTCAACTTTCGTTTTTTGCAACACTTGGTTTAATCCTTTATGCAGATCCATTTTCAAAATTCGCGAACCGTATCATTACGAAATATTTTCCCTCTTCCGCGGCGGAGCGTTCGGCTGAGCTTTTTTCAGAATTCGTTTTGCTCACACTCGCCGCCCAACTCACGACCATCCCGATCATGGCTTATCACTTTCAACGCATCTCACTAGTTTCCTTCATTGCCAATCCCTTCATCCTGCCTGCACAACCTGCGGTGATGATTATCGGTGGTCTCGCGGTTCTGCTGAGTCTGGTGTGGCTTCCCCTTGGGCAGATAGCGGCATGGGTCGTGTGGCCTTTTGTCGTTTATACGATCCGCATGGTGGAATTGTTTGACCGCGTGCCGCATGGGACTATTTTTCTTGGGAAGTTTTCCATCTGGTTCGTGATCCTGTTCTACGCGGCGCTTTTCTCTGTGACTTTTGGCGGAGCCCAATTAAAAGAGTGGTTCCAATCTGTTAAGCGGGATCAGATCAAAATCCCCGCGGGAAGCGGACTCATCGTCTTGGCTTTAGGTCTGCTGCTGATCTGGCGCGCCGCGGTCTCAATTCCAGATCGACTCCTGCATGCCACTTTTATGGACGTCGGTTCTGCAGATGCTGTGCTAATTACCACGCCCACGGGGAAACATGTATTGATCAACGGCGGCCCGAGCGTGACGACTCTTTCAGATGAACTGGGAAGAAGAATGCCTGCTTTCAACCGCAAATTAGACTGGCTGATCGTCGCCGCAACGGATGAGGACCAGGTCGCCGCGTTGCCGCGCGTGATCGAGCGTTATCCGCCCGCCGCTGTCCTCTGGAGTGGCAACGAGCAAGCCTCATTCTCGGCGCGCGTGCTGGACGAATTCCTGACTGTACAGAATATTCCTGTGACGCTCGCAGAGCCGGAGCAGGTGCTCGATCTGGGCGATGGCGCGACACTGCAGGTGTTGACGACTGGGCCGCGCGGCTCAGTGTTGTTGTTGGAGTATAAAAACTTCCGCATGCTTTTGCCGATCGGCATGAGTTTCGAAGCGCTGGACGAATTGCGGAACGGTGCAAGTGTTGGACCTGTGAGCGTGTTGTCTCTGGCTGATTCCGGGTATGCACCATCCAACCCGCCGGAGTGGATCGCGTATTTGAATCCAGAATTGATCTTGTTGAGTGTGCAGGCAGGAGATATTGATGGCATGCCGGATGCTGAGACACTGGAAATAATAAAAGATTATTCGTTGCTGCGCACCGATGAAAGCGGCTGGGTCGAGATCTCGACAAATGGCGAACAAATGTGGGTGAATGTGGAAAGAAAGTAAGCGCGAGCCTTCCGGCCCCTTCCAGTGTTGTAATCTCGTGGGTCGGCTTCACCCAAAATGGGAGTTTTCAATCATAGGAGTTAACCGATGAGCGAACTGATAATCACAACATCGCAAGTGCTTGGGGAGGTTTCGGTGACGATTCTACATTTGAGTGGTCATCTGCACGGTCATACCGAGAGTCAACTGCTCGACCGCGCTCGTCAGGCTCATGAAGATGGGGCAAAGTACCTTTTGCTCGATCTGTCTGGTGTAGATGTGCTCACGAGCGCAGGGTTGCGCGCCATCCATAATATCTTCAATTTGTTCACGCCGCAAAGCGATGTGGATATCATCCATCAGCATGGCGAAGAGCCGTATAAATCCCCCTACTTTAAACTGGTCTGTCCGAATCCGCACATCTATTATATTTTGAACATCACGGGTTTTTTGCAGAACATTCTTATCTACAACAATATGGAAGAGGCGGTCAATTCATTTGCGGGTTAACGTATTCAACGCTTTTACAAATGTCCCAACCATCTTTTCGATGTTGATCTCTTCCGCAACAATTCGATAAGATTCTTCGCCCATCTTTCGCAGATGTGCTACATCCGATAGCGCGTCTTTTATTGTGAGCACCAACGCCTCGAAGTCATTGGGCCGGATCTGCCAGCCGTTCTCTGGACGCACCAGATCATCCTGCGTACCATCCCCCTGCGCGAC
>JAXIPJ010000092.1:0-5832 GCA_045402985.1 Anaerolineales bacterium | reverse complement strand
TTTCCCAAATGTTCGGAGGTGCAATTCTGGCTTATAGCTTCTTGCGCCTCTTCCGTCAGGCAGTGCAACGTATATAGTATTCTAGCTGTTGATCTGGTGGTCGCCCAGAAATACACTGTCTCCTTCAAAAAGGCAATGTATGTTTATGAGTGATAAATTTGTCCGAAAGCAATATTCGGTAAGGCTTGGGCGGTAGCTATTGGGATGATAACACCTCTACTACAATCGCCTCCATACTTCTCGTCACCAGCGGGTGCTTATCGCTGCACCCAAAACCCGTACGTACGAGATTTAACAAGGTGTGAGGAGATCCAGCGCGCGAATCCGGCAGAGGCGCTGCCCGCTACGCGGCCGTCCGAAATTGATGCACAGCACTATGTGATGAGGGGTAACGCACTTCTATTCAAACTTCTCAAACGGCAAGCCAACATAATTTTCCGCTATCACAGTTTGACCTGCTTCGGAGCCAGTGACGTAATCCAGCTCGGAAATTTGCAGTCGTCTGCTCATCAGATCGTCGTCAAATTTGTGCAGAAGGGAGGTATACCACCACGAGAAGCGGATCGCTTTCCAGACGCGGCGCAGAGCGGTCTCGGAATATCTATCAAGTAAATCAGTTCGTTTGTCTTTGTAGTAGGCAAGAAGCGCGCGAGAGAGATAATAAATATCCGACGCGGCGAGGTTGAGTCCCTTTGCTCCCGTCGGTGGGACGATGTGCCCCGCGTCGCCCGCCAGGAAGAGACGACCGAAATGCATCGGCTCTGCAACAAAACTATGCAGAGGCGTGACGCTCATCTCAAGGCGTGAACCTGTTGTTACATCTTCTGCAACGTGTGAAGGCAGGCGGCGGCGCAGTTCATCCCAAAAGGCATCATCGGTCCAGTTCTCCACCTTGTCGTCAATCTTGCATTGCACATAATAACGGCTGCGCGTGTGAGAACGCATACTGCACAGTGCAAAGCCACGTTCATGATTGGCATAGATCAATTCTTCTTTGACAGGTGGCACATCAGAGAGGATGCCCAACCAGGCAAAGGGATAGGTCCGCTCGAAAACTTGTATCTTATCTGCTGGCACGCTCTGCCTTGCGACGCCGTGATAACCATCACAGCCTGCCACAAAATCGCAGGTGAGTTCTTTTTGTTCACCGTTCTGCTCATAGATGATGCGTGGAGAATCAGTATCATAATCCTCAACGCGAATTGCCGGCGCCTCATAATGAACGATACCTCCTGATTCATCAATGTGCGCTTTCATCAAATCATACGTGATTTCAGTCTGCCCGTAAACCATCACAACTTTGCCGTCCGTGTGGCTGGGAAAATCAATGCGTTTGAGACGGTTATTAAATGCAATATGGATCCCCTCATGAATCAATCCTTCACGGTCCATGCGTTCGCCGACTTTGGCTTCCCGCAGCATGTCCGCCATGCCCTGTTCGATGACGCCCGCGCGGATACGTCCCTGCACATATTCGCGGCTGCGGCTCTCGAGGATAACCGTGTCAATTCCTTGAAGATGTAATAGCCGCGCAAGTAACAATCCCGATGGACCCGAACCAATAATGCCGACTTGGGTTCTCATATTGTGTTCCTACTCTAACGTCGTTGTGAACAATAGCGAAACAACAAAATTTTACCAGTTGAGTTCACCCTGGTTTAGTCTTATCGGGAATATTGTGATCCGTCAGAGCGATTCCATCTCGCATTTCCTTGAGATCAACCGTAAGTGATAATTTTCGCGTCTCAAAAAGATAGCCAAAGGTTTCCTTCAAAACTTTCATAACGCGTTGGGTCGCCTCCTTTTGAATTTCTAGCGGGCGGCCCTCGCGGATCAATAACCCGACATGCACAAAGGCGTAATCGGGATCGCCATCCGCGACGCGATATTGCGTGTGTTTTATGGCGCGACTCTTGATGCCTTTTAGATTGATGGCGCCGGTAGCAACCACTTCTTCATGCAGACGTGCCAGTAGCGGCTGGACATCAACTTCAATGTTGTCGGAATATTCAAGGGTTAAGTGTGGCATACAGTTTCCTCTTTATTCCACGGGCGGTGTGCCGTGCTTATGGAACGACTCGATCGTCTTCAATCCCCACGCCTGGCCCTTCTTCCGTTCTGCCTCACTCCACACAATTGGCTCCCAATCCGGCGCGAGGATGAGGCGGGCACCTGAGTTGGCAATTTCAAAACGATTGCCACCAGGTTCATACACATACAGGAAGAACGTCTGCTGGATGGCATGTTTATGCGGACCCGTTTCGATGAAAACGCCGTGTTCCAGACAAATATCCGCTGCGCGTAAAACCGCTTCACGATTATCCACGGCATAGGTGAAATGGTGCAGACGTCCCTTTGCGCCGTAGGCATCTTCAGCGAAGGTCACGTCATACGATTTGTTGTTGAACGTCAGCCACGCGCCTTTCTCGGAACCATCGTCAAATATGATCTGCTCTGTCACGCGCCCACCAAGCGTTTCCGTCATGAACAAACGATTGGATTTCACATTGGATGCCAGCAACGCGATGTGATCGAGACGCCGCACGCCCACGCCCCAGTCAGCATAACGGGACGCCTGATTCTTCAGCGCAGGCTTCATCTCCGCTGACGGCTGGTACCATTCCGTTTCGTAATAAATTTCAATTTGATGTCCATCAGGATCATTGAAACGATAGGCGGAACCATGACCAACACTGTCTTCCTTCCAGCCTTTGCCCAAACCTGATTTCTCGATCACCTCCACGCGTCGCTGCAACGCCTGTGGACTCGCCGCGCGCAAGGCGTAATGCCCGAGTCCGGACGTCTTAGAAGCCGTCAGTTGAAGCGAATGATGTTCGTAATCGTCCCAGCCCCGAAGATAGACCGAATCGCCTTGTCGTTCGCTTTCGGTCATGCCCATTACATCCACAAAAAAATGCAGGCTTTCCTCAGGCTTTGGAGTCAGCAGTTCCACATGAGCGAGATGGGCAATATCATGAATGGGTTCAGGATTTGTCATTTCTGATTCCTTTCCACAAAGTCACGCAGACCGTGCAGATCGTACGACATTTGCCCCGACAGCAGTTTCTTGCGCAAGGCAGTTTCTTTTGCCAATCTCTCTTCGGATGCTTTTAGGATTTCATCCACGCGTTCGCGTTTGACACAAACGCCTCCGTCGGCATCCAGCACAAGGATATCACCCGATGCGATTTGCGTTCCACCAACTGTGACCGTCCCATTGAGCTCGCCTAGCTTTGTTTTGGTTGCGCCTCTCACACGGATGAAGTGACTCCAGATGGGCAAACCCAACTCAACCAATTCATTCACATCCCGAACCGCTGCATCTACTAAGATCCCCGCTGCTCCCCTGACCTTCACTTGAGTCGCCAACAATTCGCCGATCAGCGCGACTGGCGCGGGTTCTGGCATGCTTAACACCAACACCTCCCCAGGCTGAATCTGTTCGATGATGGCGTGGACCATCAAGTTGTCATCCTGTCCACATAATGCAGTGCGGGCAGGACCCGCTACACGGCTGTTGGGTATGATTTGAACGAGCGGAATATCGATCAACCCTTCACGCCCCGAGGCTTCATAGACCGTTGCCACGCCGAGTTCACTCAAGCGAATGATATCGTTGGCGTTCATAAGCTTGTCAGCACCCAAGGCAATGTCCGAAAATGCGCTTCTGCAAACTTGATATCCGCACTGCCAGAGATTCTGCGTGCATGGTTGGCACGACGCGTAGCGAGCTCGCTGTAATACTTGTGCAAATAACTCTGTGCCTTCATCGCATCCATGGCTTTGGTTTTCATTTCCATAACCGGCGTGATGTCAACAAATACGTTGGGTTTGAAGTCGCACAGTTCAGGCTGGTGGGGTTCAAAGAACTAAAGTTCAGGGGGTGTGATTCGGCTGAATGCGCTGGCAACACCTGCTCCCGTCGACAAGAGCCGTGCCTTCTGTACCATCTGTGAAGCAACAGGATGGTCAGGGTTGAACGGGTCAACGGGATTGTGCGTCAATACGATATTCGGTTGGAAATCCTGAAAGATGGCAATCAGCTGCTCAATCGCCGCATCAGTCATGTTCAATGGATAATCCCCTAAATCGAGACAACGAAACTCCGCGCCTACCGCCTCCGCTGCCGCCTTTGCCTCTTCGTGACGAATTCGCTTCACATTCTCAACCGTTTGATTCGGCTCCTTCCACAATTCGCCTGATTCTCCCCTCTCGCCATATGACAGCGCAATCACACTTGCTTGTCCTCCCTGTGATGTCATCACTGCAATTGTGCCTGCAGCACGCCAGACAAAATCCGCAGAGTGCGCTCCAATAACGAGCATCTTTTTTGTCATTAAGTTTTCTCCATAATTTCTTTCAATCTTTTGATGGAGGCTTGACTTGTGAACGAAGAAACTCCAATAGAATTAAGCATCTCGACAACCGCCTCCATCTCCTCCACCCTGCGTTTGGCATGTTTGATAGTGCCGCTGACAAAGCGATCTATCATCGCTTCGTCATAAATTATTTTCAACATTTGAGCGCGGGCATATTCGGTCATGCTGAGCGCTTCCGCCGCTTCCAAACATTCCATAATTACAGCCGCAACTCCCTTATACATAATGCTTCTTACCAACTTATGCGTTGCCGCATTCCCTGCTTCACGATCCAAGTACGTGACAGGCATCCCCAGAGAGGTCATCTTTTCCGAAAATAACTTTGCTCCACTTCCCGATGCATAGACTTGCGTGCCCAATCCTTTGGGCGGCACGGGATCCATCAGGGCAGCGTCAATGAACAATGCCCCCGTTTTCTCGATGATGGGTGCAATATCACGCTTGAGTTGAGGGGCTGCCGTGTTTACATCAGCATAAAGTTGATTGGGCTGGAGCACTGAAGCTACCTCAGTCGCAACTGCAACTGCAACCGACGCCCAATTGACACTCAGCACAACATCCGCCCCCGATACAGCGGCGGGATTACTGGCAGCAAAATCTAATCCATCGGGAATCATACGGGGCTCGGGGTCCCAGCCGCGTACCTGAATGCCTTTGGCGATTAGATCGCGGGCAATCGTGCCTCCAGCTTCACCAATTCCTAAAATTGCAATGATCATAATAGCCGTCCATTGCCTCACTTTCCAGACAGATCATTGGCTTGGAAAAGGATGCGTATCAAAAATTAGCCCCACACTTCCTTTGCCGTTTCAACAACCAGTTTCAGTTTTGCATCCTGATCTGCTGCAGTGAGCAGGTTGCCTTCCTCTGTCGAGGCAAAGCCACATTGTGTGCTCAAGGCAAGCCGGTCCATGGGCACGTACTTCGAAGCTTCATCAATGCGTTGTTTCAATTCATCCTTGCTTTCGAGTTTCGGTTTTTTCGATGTGATCAATCCCAACACAACCGTCCGATCTTCAGGGACGTGTTTCAGCGGCTCGAAACCGCCGGATCGGTCATCATCATATTCGAGCAGGAAGTTATTAAATTTCGTACGGCTGAACACGGATGCAATCGGCTCGTAGTCGCCGCTGGCATAATACTTGCTCTGGTTGTTGCCGCGGCACATATGAAGTCCGAATGTCACGCCGGGGTGATTCCCGATCACTGCATTGTCGAGTTCAACACAACGATCCAGCAATTTATCGGGATCGTTACCGCGTTTGCGGTATCCCTCGCGGATGCTTGGATCGAGCAATCCCGTATATTGCGGTGAATCGATCTGGATATAGGTACAGCCCAAGCGGATCAACTCTTCGACTTCGGTCTTCAGGATGTCCACCAAATCTGCGAGGTAGGTGTCGATGGTGGGGTAGGCGCCTTTTGATTTTTCCGCGTCAAAATACGCCGCGGC
>JAXIPJ010000222.1:0-8567 GCA_045402985.1 Anaerolineales bacterium | reverse complement strand
GAAGAATTTTTCATCGGTGAGCACAGAGATGGCCGATGTACCGTTTTGAGCGTAGATATCTGCCACTTGAAACAGGTCGAGGTGTGGGGCGAGAATCCCTTTGGAGGGAGAAGCACGTTTGAGTTCAGCGATCAGGCTCGGGTGAGTCCCGAAGCGACGGCGCTTGATTGCTGAAAGAAAATCTCGGGGTGTAGCAGAAGACTCTGCGGCGCGGCGTAAGGTTTGGGCGTCGAGCGCCGCAATCTCCAACTTCTTGTGTTCGATGATTTGGCCGAGAATATTTGTCATGGTTACTCAGCAATGTTGTGCCCCTACGAGATGGTTTGGAAACTCTGCGAATATTCAACCAACGCGTTCATCTTGGCGAGGGCCTTGCCACTATCGAGAGATTCTTTGGCTTCTTCAAGTGCGGACTTGAAATCGCCCGTTTCGGCGGCGAGGGCACCCGCGGTGTTGAGCAGAACCGCATCGCGGCGCGCACCATTGAGTTTGTTGCCGAGCAGGTCACGCATCATCGCAGCGGATTCGTCGGGTGTGCCACCACGCAAATCTTGAACTGTGGAGGGAGCGAGACCGAGGTCGGCGGGATTGAGGTCGTAGGTCTCGACGGTGTTGTTTTTCAGATGACTTACACGGTTGATGCCCGTGGTGTTGAGCTCGTCGAGACCGTTCGCACCGTGAATGACCAGCGCAGCTTTGGAACCCAGTTCGTTGAGAACTTGCGCCATGGGTTCGGTAAGGGCAGGAGAAAAAACGCCCGTGAGTTGGATGTTCGCTCCAGCGGGGTTGGTAAGCGGGCCAAGGATGTTGAAGATCGTGCGTTGACCGATCTCCTTGCGCGGACCGATGGCATGTTTCATGGCAGGATGAAATTTGGGAGCGAACATAAATCCAATGCCGACCTGTTCGATGGCTTGTGCCACCTGTTCAGCAGTGAGTTCGAGATTGACGCCGAGGGCGGAGAGGACATCGGCAGAACCGCATTGCGATGAGGCAGCGCGGTTGCCATGCTTCGCAACTTTTCGTCCTGTGCCCGCGAGGACGAACGCCGCAGCAGTAGAGATATTGAACGTGTGGGCTCCATCGCCACCTGTGCCGACGATATCATAGACGGATTCGTTCGTGTTGAGTTTGACTTTGACTGCATTCGCGCGCATGGCGCGGACTGAGCCTGTGATTTCGGGAATGGTCTCGCCTTTCATACGGAGCGCAACGAGATACGCGCCAATTTGCGCTTGTGTGGCTTGACCTGTCATGATGATGTTCATTGCTTCTTCGGCTTCAGCGTCCGTGAGGTCGGTGCGATTGATGGCTTTGGCGATAAAAGGTTTAAGCATGGATTGTTCTCCTTTAATTGGAGCAGGATTTAAATCTAAAAAGTTTTTGAGAATTTGTTTGCCGTGTTCGGTGAGAATGGACTCGGGATGAAACTGCACACCGTAGGTCTGGTGTTCACGATGTTTGAGTCCCATGATTTCTTCCTCAGGCGTGATGGCAGTGACTTCGAGTTCGGCGGGGATGGGGTCATAGACCACGAGCGAGTGATAACGCATGGCTTCAAACGGCGAAGGGACACCTTTGAAAATGCCCTGCCCGTTGTGAGTCACTTTGGAGGTCTTGCCGTGCATGAGACGTTGAGCGCGATCCACTTTGCCGCCGAAGACCGCTCCCAAGGCTTGATGCCCGAGGCAGACGCCGAGCACGGGAATCTTGCCTGTGAAGTGCTTGATGGCATCCGAGGAGATACCGTCGTCTTTGATGGGCTCGCCGGGTCCAGGAGAAATGACAAGGTGACTTGGGTTCAGGGCGATGAGTTGATTCATCGTGACCTGATCGTTGCGGAAGACTTTGATATCCGCGCCGAGTTCGCCGAAGTATTGGACGAGGTTATAGGTGAAGGAGTCGTAGTTGTCGATTAATACAAGCATGGTATTTATCCTTACTCCGTTGGTCGAGTGGTTCTGAGCAAAGCAGAGCGGAGACGAAGAACCGTATCGAGACCAACAAGTGACAAGAACAATTTTGTTCTAAGAGTTGCTTCACGGCCTGGTGGTCTCGATATGGGCTTCGCCCTACTCGACCACCGAGTTAGTCGTATTCTCCAAAGATATCCACTTGATCAACGAACAAATCGAGTGAATAGGACAAGCCTGTCTTCTCGCGGACGAGTTCCATCGTTGCTTTGGCTTCGGCTTGCATACGGCGGATGCCGTTGGCGAGAACGTCATTCGGAATCATGGGATGCGACAGGAAATAGGCGCGCTTTTCGCGGAACGGTTCAAGGAAGTTGTTGATGGCGACCGCGAGTTTCTGCTTAACTTCCACGTCACCGACCTTGCCGACGCGATAACGTTCTTTGAGATCATCCACTTCAGCTTTGGATGGGTTGAACGCGTCGTGATAGATGAACACGGGGTTGCCTTCAACCGTCCCAGGGTCGGTTGCGCGCAGACGCTTGGGATCGGTGTACATGTTCATCACTTTTTGTTTGACGGTGTCCGCATCATCTGAGAGATAAATTGCATTGCCCACGGATTTGCTCATCTTGCTTTGTCCATCCGTACCAACCAGCAGAGGAACATCACCGATGATGGAGTCGGGTTCTGGGAAGACTTCGCCATAGAGATTGTTGAAGCGACGTGCCATTTCGCGGGCGAGTTCTACGTGCGATTGATTGTCACGTCCCACGGGGACAACCTGCGCGCGTGGAAGCAAAATGTCCACGGCTTGAAGGACGGGATAGCCAAGCAAGCCAAACGGCATGGAGTCGATATTGGCGTCACGTGCCATGTCTTTGAGTGTGGGCATACGTTCGAGTCTTGGAACAGTAACTAACATTTCAAAGAGTAAATTCAACTGATACGTTTCAGGAATCGCTGATTGGACAAAGATCGTGCTGACATCGGGATCAATGCCTACGGCTAGATAATCCAAGACTGTCTCACGGATGAAAGTCGGAATCTCTCTGATATATTCCGGCTCGGGTTTGGTCGTCAGCGTGTGCAAGTCCGCGATGATGAAGAAGGATTCGTATTGATGTTGCAGTCGCACACGATTGGCGAGCGAGCCGACGTAGTGACCGAGATGCAGTCGTCCCGTTGGACGATCACCAGTGAGGAGACGAGGCTTTGAAGTAGTAGCTGTCATAACTTATGTTCCTTTCGTGAAGGCGTGAAGGATAAATGCAGAATGCAGAAGGTAGAATGATGAATTCAAAAATTCTGCATTCATCATTCCTAATTCATCATTTATTTTCTTCTGCCATTTCAATGGCTTTCAACATTGCAGAGGCTTTATTCACTGTCTCTTGATATTCAGTTGTGGGATTCGAATCCGCGACGATGCCTGCGCCTGCTTGTACAGTGAATGTGCTGCCGCGTCCAACCATCGTGCGGATGGCGAGACAGGTGTCCATATTGCCGTCGAAGCCGAAGTAGCCAACTGTGCCCGCGTACGCGCAGCGCGCGTCGGGTTCGAGTTCGGCGATGATCTCCAAAGCCCGCACTTTCGGCGCGCCGCTGACCGTCCCTGCGGGGAAGGCGGCGCGCACCAAATCGAAAGCGGTCAGGTCGGGTCGCAGTTTGCCTTCGACGTGCGAGACGATATGCATGACATGCGAATATTTTTCAACGGTGAAAAAGTCTGAGACTTTCACTGTACCATATTCGCACACACGTCCCAAATCATTGCGACCCAGGTCCACCAGCATCACATGCTCGGCGCGCTCCTTCGGGTCAGCGAGCAACTCTTGCGCGAGCGCGGCGTCAGCGGCAGAGTCGGCCCCTCGTGGGCGCGTCCCGGCAATCGGTCGGAGGGAGGCGGTCCGTCCCTCCAGCCGCACAAACATCTCTGGCGACGATCCCACAATAAATAATGGCTCATCGTCCACGAGTCCAAAATCGAAGAAGAACATGTACGGCGACGGGTTGAGGCGTCGCACGGCGCGATACACATCGAATGGCTCGACGTTCGTTTCGCGCGTAAAGCGTTGTGAGAGCACCACCTGAAAAATATCACCCGCCGCAATGTGCTCCTTGGCATCGCGCACCATATCTTCATAGCGTCCCTGCGTCATGTTCGAGCGCGTTTTGGATGTTTGCACAACGTGTTGTTCGATCGAAGGCAGCGGCTGATTAATGCGCGACTCAATTTCATCGAGTTTGCGGTTTGCCGAGTCGACATTGCCATCGAGCACGTTCGCAATGAGGGACAGACTTCGCCGCGCATGGTCGAACGCGATGACAGTATCGGCAAGCAAATAAATTCCATCGGGGATGTGACCCCGCTTCATACTGGACTTTAGAGTTGGCTCAAAATACCGAACCGACTCGTACCCGAGATAGCCTACCAGCCCACCGACAAAACGCGGCACGCCTGCCTGTGGATTGAACTTGAAGCGACTCATCTCCTCCTGCAGGAAATAAGTAGGATCAACATTTTCAGCCAGTGTGACGGTGCGTGAGGACTCAGACTCAACGATTTCGATCTCATTCCCTCGAATGATATATTGTGCTTTGGGCTGGACACCAATGAAGGAATAACGCGCGATCCGCTCCCCGCCCTCAACGGATTCCAATAAAAACGACGGTCCCTGTCCGCGCAGTTTCATGTACACACTGATGGGCGTCTCGAGGTCCGCAGAGACTTCGCGGATAACGGTTGCAACGCTCAGCGGATGCAGTGCAGATGTAGTTTGGGTTGTGGCTTCTAATAACATAGTCTCTCCTTGTTGTTTCATGTCACTCTGAGGGAGCGTTTGTTGCAGATGAAGCGTCTTGTTTGTCGTGACGGAGATTCTTCGTCGCCGCAAAGCGGCTCCTCAGAATGACATACCGTTTATTAAATTAAAATCCCCTCCGTCCGTTGGGACGAGAGGGGACTCCCGTGGTGCCACCCAGGTTAACGCATTGCTCTAACAAAAATTTCCCTGTGTGATGCAACAGAGAAAGGAAGCCAGCGTCACTCTTTCAGGTACGTCGCAACTTTGCGGTTATACCCTTGCTCTATAACGGGAGCTGCCGAATTGGGTTACTTATTCTATGTTCGCCCGTTCAACTCGGAGGTCCATTCGGTTTCTGCGCTTTTGCCTTGCTTGCACCACTTACCGCTTGGCTCTCTGGAAATCGCTTTGAAACGTACTCGTCCTCGTCAGCGTTTTTAGTATTCGATTGGCGGGATTGTATGACGGAGGTAGAAGGATGTCAAGAGGGAGAATCTAAACTTTTGTTTCCATATCTTTCATGCTCTCAATAAAAGAAACTGTTGCTTTCATAGAAACCAAAAGATCATTGTATGTCCGCAAACTTATTGCTGGATTAAGTCTTTCTTTAGTCCGAACTCGTGCAAGGTCATTTACAGTCAGGTTATATCCAAGAATCAAAATGCATTTTGGGTTGTCAAACTTAAAGTTTTTCCTTGCAAGATAGTCTTTATCTTGACGTGCAAAGTCGAGATATCTTTCAGCCTGATTCCAAGCTTCATTGAATTCATTACCAAAATCACCATTTTCACGAAACATTTTTGTAAACGGAGGTTTGATTTCAATTATGTCTCGACCCTCATCGTGAACTCGGACTACAGTAAAGTCAGGAATATTTTGGTCATCAAGTCGTGTATGTCTCTGAACTAACTTATATGTAAGGCCTAACACCCATGGATATTGCATAAGCAACTCTTGATATTTCGACTCATCATTATTTTGAGAAGAAAGTAACGACTCTAATTTTCCAATGGGCTCTCGAAGATTCGATAACTGCTTCTTGGGGAATTGACTCAGGCTTTCTTGAAATTTATCTGGATCTACAAATTCAAAATATTCTGGTCCTATCTCGTCGCCTGCCTTAGTATCTCGAGCTAAAATCGCGTAACTCAGTTCTTTGTTATTAGGATATCGACCAAGAAATCCGCCAAGCGGTTTCTCCCTTTGTAAAATTATCATTCCATCGTCAAACCATTGGATGTAACTGGGTGAAACATAACCATTGTTACCTTCTTCTGTAACCCCTTTAATAAGACCATGATTACTATGAATTGCATGTCTCAGAAGCGCTATAAGAGTTTTTCTCCATTTACTCACAGGAAAAGACTCTTGAGGGATGGTATTTTTTTCACTATCCTTCGGGCTAAGAATTGACTTTAACAGATTATCTAGAGCACCAGAGCCCAATATCTCGACAACTTCTTGATCTGATACTTTACTAATAGCATCAGATAATTTATTTGCAAGTTCTTTACCAAGATGAATCAATTTAGTATTTCTCACAACTACCTATCCTCCATTAAATTTTTATCACCAGACCTACATGATGCGAGTTTAGGTAAATAGTTACAAAGGCTAGCTTGTAATTTTGATAGCTTTCGTATTACTGCGGAAGTTAGGTTGAATACAATTCGTTTTGGGTACACAAAAAAACAGACACATCCCAGGGACAAGCAATTCGCGATCACTTCCCAAACGGATTCAGGCATCTAATATCGGTGAATGACATTTTCTTCCATGAATTGAATATGCCAACCTTTACAGTGGCAGAGGCGAATTCCCTGATAGATAGGGAAATTCCTTATTGTCCATACCATGATTTCCCGATACTATATTTTCAATCATTAATCAGAAGTAAATTTGTTCCCGGATAAGTATGGAGCAGATCGCTCCACAATTAAAGAAGGAGAAATCTGATTTTTCAGGAGAGTTATGTGAGACGTATCTCAACCCGGCGCGCGCATGGGCTGATTGCCATGATTGCGCTGGCATTCAGTTTGTTGGGTTACTTCACGCCTGCCCGGGCTCAGACAACTGATGAGTCGCGATGTGGCAATGGTTCCGCTCCCGATTATGGCTTCTCGTATGATTTGCTGCAGCCTCATTGGACAGTTGGCTGGGAAGACTACACCACAGAGCAGGCAGTCAACAGAGTGGACAGGGTCCTTGACCGGCTGGATGAAGATGCGATTGCGCAGACGATGATCCTCTTCCTGCCACAAGACTAGGTCGGTATCCCTACCAACTGCGCAGTGCATTTCCTGCGTTACATGGAACTGGGCCTGCCAACGGGCAACCGCAAAGACAATGGCTTTGTTTTTTTGATCGTGGTTGAACCCAAGAGTATTGATGTGCACTACGCTGTAGGGCTGGGATTGCCGGCACTTACCGCTCGTGAATTGACGAACATCAACCGCGCTGTTGAGAATACCTATCAATCCACTCATAGTATGGATCAGGCCCTGTTGACTCTGGCGAATGAGTTCAACATGGTTGCGCGCAGTAACTATGAGCCTGTACCTTCGTCCGGGGTGACCCCAGAGGTTGATGATCAACCAGTTGGCTCAGCTGCCGCTGTGGCACTCTGTGGTCAATTGTGTCTGGGCATTTTCCTGTTTTTGTTTCTTATCTGGATGTTCAGCCAGATGGGAGGCGGTGGGCCTAGATTCTATCCTCCCGGCCCGGGGCACTGGGAAGGAGGGATGGGAGGCTTTCCTTCCAGAGGCTTCCCATCGAGCAGAGGCCGAAGCTTTCCAAGTCCGCGAATGAGAGGCGGAAGCGGAAGTGGTCGCTCAGGACGCACCAATTAATAAATAAGGAGCTAAAAGATGAAACACTATATTACCCGTGCTATTTCCATTTTTGCCGCGCTAGTTATTGTCATCCAGTTAACCAGTTGTAATCTCATCCGGTCTGGTGCGAACGAATATAACGACCTGGTTGCACTGGTGCAGGGCGTACAGGCGTCAGCCTCTAATTTTCAATTAGTGACGGATACACAATACGCGAAGATTCAAGCCAAGACGCAAATTACCAAGGATTATTACGATGCGGTAAGCAACAGCGGTGAAGTATGGACGGGCAACTTCCGCTCGGAGCAAGAGTTGCTGAATGAGCTGCTGAAAAACTACCGGGACGAAAACGGCCAACCGCTGGACCCCACCCAGCTTAACCTGGATGATCTCCAGAATAAGGGTGCTTTACCCGATGGTTTGGGTGAAGGTTTTACCCTCTTTGTCAACGCCGTTGTGCAGGCACCTCCCCCTGTGCCAGCTCCAGAAGTTACACTGGCACTTGGCGATACCGTTGATGAGGGCATGAATACCATTCAATTGGCTGGCACAGATTGGAATGATGCTGTCCAGGCCTACAATACCCGCCGCGCACAGATCCCGGGTGAAGTGGTGGCACGTGTAGCTGAGTATTTCGGTTTTGACCTGCCGGTAACCTTCCCCTATTATCAGGGCGCTAATGCCGGCGCGCCAGTCCAGAATCCATTGGCGACGCCATCGACGCCGATACCGTGATATTTGCGCTGCAAATTTTCCAAAATACATCAAACGCAAATATGACACGTCTTATGGATGAAGTGCAAGAGCAGATTGAAATATCCCACCGTAGCAAGAGTTAATCTAAACCTTTGAGCGGATAGCGTCACAATTCATAAGGCTTTCGCGGAGGCAGATCAAGCCTTATGAAAATTAATCAAAACCATCACGGTAATCCTCATCCTCCAGCACACTTCCGTACGGATAGACTGGACGGTCCTGCCTGCCAGTGCCATGGAAGATACCTGAGAAAAGAGGAT
>JAXIPJ010000230.1:0-11101 GCA_045402985.1 Anaerolineales bacterium | reverse complement strand
GTTATCCGTGCAAGGCATCGCCTCGGCGCGACTCTTGTGTTCGCCTCTGCTGCAACAATTTCCATCGGCGCACATTCATTGCCCGTGTACGAAATTTACAAAGTTGGGCAGGATGTTCATGCGGTGGATGGCTTGAATCTCTTCAAGGATTTTGGCGTACACCTCTCCTTTATCCCGCATTGGAATAATGCCGAAGGTGGTGGGGATCTTGACACCAGTCGTTGTTTCGTGGGTATGAGTCGTTTTGCGGATTGGTCCAATCTTGTGCCTGCTGAAAATACGACGCTCGGACTGGATGAACACACCGGCATCATCATGGATTTTGAAAGCCGAACGTGTGAAGTAAGTGGAGTGAGCTCTGTTTCATTGGTTCGCGCGAGTAGTACGATGATCTATCCGTCCGATTCGAAATTCGCCTTGAGCGAATTGGGTGACCTTCACGTTCCTGACCCGATTGAAAAAGATATCCCCGCACATGTTTGGGATATGGTGCTAAATGCCCCCGCGCTCGATGACCACAAACCCTCAGATGAGATCATTACGCTGGCTGAACAGCGCGTTTCCGCGCGCGCCAACAAGAACTGGGCCGAGTCTGATAAATTGCGCGATGAAATCTCTGCCCTTGGCTGGACTGTGCAAGATTCAAAGGACGGATATAAGCTGGTGAAATCATAAAGTATGCTCCAGCCGCCGTCCTCGGCGGCGGGAAGGCCAATCCCCGCTAATTTTTATAGAGATTAGCGGACTAAAAAATTTCAACGCAAAGACGCGAAGTCGCTAAGAGGACCAAAAAAATTGGCATCTTTGCGACTTCGTTGTCATATGCTCTACAGTCTTGCACCGCACTGCGTTCCCTGGCACCGCTCCCAGGGCAGGTGTGGTGCAGTGCAGGTGAGCATCCTGTGGGCGGCTGTGGGGACGCTACAAAGAGCTTATAGCACGATGGATTCCTTTTTATTTGTCTACTTGTTTACATGTCTACATTCAAAGTGGGATAAAATACCGTAAGACAACCAGGAGAATCTTATGCGCGTGGTGGATATCATCATCAAAAAAAGAGATAAAGGCGAGCTGACTCTCGAAGAGATCGAGTTCTTTATTAAGGGCTTTATTTCAGGAGATGTTGCTGACTATCAGGCCTCTGCATTTGCAATGGCAGTTCTGCTCAATGGGATGACGCCGCGCGAAACAACCGATCTGACTCTCGCCATGACCCACTCCGGCCAAATGCTGGACTTGAGCGATGTTGTTGATCTCGCGGTGGATAAACACTCATCAGGCGGCGTGGGCGATAAGACCAGCATTGCCGTGCTGCCAATCGTGGCGGCGTGTGGGCTGCCGGTGGGGAAAATGTCTGGCCGCGGACTTGGTTTCAGTGGCGGCACGCTCGATAAACTCGAATCCATTCCCGGCTATCGCGTGGATCTAACGACGGATGAATTCAAGCAACAACTCAAAGAAAAAGGAATTGTGCTCACCGGTCAATCTCTGGACCTGGCACCTGCTGACGGAAAACTTTATGCGTTGCGCGATGTTACGGGGACAGTCCAATCCATCCCATTAATTGCTTCATCCATTATGTGTAAAAAACTAGCAGCAGGCGCACAGGCCATCCTGTTGGATGTCAAAACGGGAAACGGCGCCTTCATGGAGACTCTCGACGAAGCGCGCGTGCTCGCCAATCTCATGGTGGATATTGGTAAGCTGGCAGGCCGCGAAGTTGTGGCTCTGCTCTCAGATATGAACCAGCCGCTTGGGTATGCCGTTGGAAACTCACTTGAAGTCATCGAGGCGGTTGAAACGCTCAAAGGCGGGGGGCCGGATGATTTTCGCGAGCATTGTTTACACGTCAGCGCGCACCTGTTGCTGTTGGGCAAACGCGCCAAGGAATTATTTGAAGGTCGCACCCTAGCTGAGAAAGCCATTGTCGATGGCTCCGCGTTTGAGAAACTGCGCGTGCTGGTTGAGGCGCAGGGCGGCGATGTCTCATTTGTGGAGGATACATCCAAGTTTGAGCGTGCAAAATACGTTGAGATAGTGGAGTCGCCGCGAAACGGCTACCTGGCCGAGGTCCAGGCGAGAAGTGTGGGTGAAGCATCCGTGACGCTGGGTGCTGGGCGCGCGAAGAAATCCGATTCCGTGGACCATGCGGTCGGCTTCGTCATCCATCACAAAGTTGGGGATGAGGTGCAGAAAGGGGAGCCGCTGTTCACCATCCATGCGAATGATCAGGCGCACGTGGGCGAGGTGCGGGACGTAGTTCTGGCCGCACACGTGTTTAGCGACTCTCCCGTGGAACGGCTGCCTTTATTTTATGAATAATATGACGAAATAATGCCCGCAGACTTGCATTAATTATAGGAATGGGGCATACTTAATACAGGAGCAAGGAGTCTCATGGCGAAAGTATCTTTGCGGGCATATAACCGCGAAATTGAAACAATGATAGACCGCGGCCAGTTGGACGAGGCGATTGCGAACTGTCATCACATTTTTAAGACCTACCCCAAACATCTCGAAACCTATCGCCTGCTGGGCAAGGCATATCTTGAATACAAGCGCTTTAAAGAAGCGGTGGATGTTTTTTCGCGCGTACTTGTTTCTGAGCCGAACGATTTTGTCGCGAATGTGGGCATGAGTATCATTCGCGATGACGAAAATAAACTCGATGATGCTATCTGGCACATGGAGCGAGCCTTTGAAACCCAGCCTTCAAATGCGGCCATCCAAAGTGAGCTTCAGCGTTTGTATGGCCGGCGCGACGGTGTTCAGCCTCCGCGCATCCGCATGACGCGTGGGGCACTGGCGCACATGTACGTACAGGGCGAGTTGTATCCACAGGCCATCTCCGAGATCAAGAGTGTGTTGAAGGAAGACCCGGGCCGCAGTGACATGGAAGCCTTATTGGCGCGTGCCTGTTATCGCAGCGGGCTAAAGAATGAAGCTGCGGATGCCGCCTCCAAAGTCCTGCGCAGATATCCGTATTGCTTGGATGCCAACCGCGTGCTCACGGAGATCTTCGGCGCAGACCACCCGGAAAATGCGCAGGTCTATCGTCAGCGTGTGATTGAGCTTGATCCGTATGCGGCACAAGTAACAGGGTCGGTCTTTCAATCGAATGAAGTGCAGGATGCCGCTGTCAGCGTGGAGCACCTCGATTGGAACGGCCAGCCTTCCGCCGCTCAAGCAGATTGGAGCGCCAACCAGGCCATCGGTTTGGAAAGTGGCGAACAGCCAGATTGGCTGAAAAATGCATATGCGGATACGACCCCGCCAACTACTCCCTCCCCGACGAGAACCCTCGATCAGACTCAGGGTGGGCCAGCTCCCGTTTCAGCGGCTACACCAGGCGAAGAAATTCCAGACTTTTTACGCGCGGCGGGCTGGGGACAATCCACTGGCGCGTTCGATGAAAGCAAGTCCATTTTTGGTGACGAGCAATCTTCCGCTATGGCGGCGCAACCAATTGAACAAGGTGAAATGCCAGACTGGGTCAAAGCGATGGCGCCCACAGAAGCCACGCAGTCTCCTGCTGCGGAAGAGGAACTGCCAGATTGGATCAACAAGATTGGTACCGGCGCCTTACCCGTTCCCAGCACTTCTGAACCGGATAACGATCTGGACTGGATGAGTCAACTTGGGCAAACCTCTGAACCTACCGCTTCCGCGCAGACCTCAGATAATGATCTCGATTGGTTAAGTCAGCTTGGCCAGCCAGCGCCGTCGGCATCTTCCGCAGAAACCGAGTCTGTCGGGCAGACACCAGCTGATCCCTTGGCATGGACACAACAAATCGGCGAGCCCGCGCCTTCCGAATCTCTTGCCACAGCAGATGATTTGCCTGATTGGCTGACTCCGCCGGGTGCGCCTGAACAACCCGCGCCGATGGAACGATCATTCGAGGAGCAGCTTGCACGGCCCGCGTCTCTGGAGCCAACCTCTGAAGACCAGCCTGATTGGATGAAGCAATTCGATCAACCCTCAGCTTCGCCTTCAAGCGATCTTCCCGATTGGATGACCCAACCAGATCAACCAAAAGAATCCACGCAAGCCACCGCTACGGGACCGATCAGCGATGACCAACCTGATTGGATGAAGCCACTTGATCAGCCAGCGGCTTCCTCTGCAGATTTGCCAGATTGGATGACTCAGCCGGATCAGCCAACAGAAGCAACACAATCAGCGGCTATGGAGCCAGTCTCTGATGAACAACCTGATTGGATGAGGCCATTAGACTTACCTGAAGACCTGCCGTTATCGTTGGAACGACCATCCGATGAGCAGCCGGCTGTCACGCCGATATCGAGTGATTTCGATTTTCTTAATGAGCTCACAGAAGAACCTCAGCAGGAGATACCTGCCAGTACAGCACCGGCAGTACCTGCCTCCATACAAGACACTGGTAATCTTGGTGTAAGCGAGCAGGAACGCGATGATTCATTTGCGTGGCTTGAGAATCTGGCCGCGAAGCAAGGCGCAAGCGAAGGGCTGCTCACCAAACCCGAAGACCGCCTGCAAGAGGAACCTGATTGGGTAAAACAGGCAAAAGGATTAACTACCGATCGGCTTTCTGTCGAGTCCTCCGTTTCTGCCGAAGTTGAACCGGAAATTCCTGCACAGGTTGAGCCAACACCGCTCCCGTTCGAAGCGTCAGTGATGCAGGAGATGCCACCAGTTGAACCTCCGCCTTTGGTGCAACAACCAATTGGCAGTGTGGAGGAACTGGGTAAAAGTGATCAGGAACGTGATGATTCGTTTGCGTGGCTTGAGAATCTTGCGGCCAAGCAGGGTGCCAGCGAAGGCTTGCTCACCAAGCCCGAAGACCGATTGGAACAGGAGCCAGAGTGGGTGAGACAAGCCAAAGATCTAAACGTGGTCGCAGGAGAATCGTCTGCGCCTTCTGTCCAGATGCCTATTGAGTCGCCAGGAATGGCACCAGCAGAATCCATTGAGGAAGTTGTTCCACCAGTCTTTGAGGAACCGTCACTACCACCGCCGGTTGTTAGTCGTGAAGAGCTTGGCAAGAGTGAACAGGAACGCGACGATTCCTTTGCCTGGCTTGAGAATCTTGCTGCGAAGCAGGGTGCCAACGAAGGGCTGCTCACCAAACCCGAGGACCGTCTGGAACAGGAACCAGAGTGGGTCAGGCAGGCTAAAGACTTGGGCGCGTCCGCGCCATCCGCACCATCCATACAGCCGCCTGCGCAGGAAGTATCTGCTCAGGAACCTGCATATTTGGATGATACTGCAGCATGGCTCCGCAGTTTGGATGAAGAAGAATCAAAACCCGCACCTGTTGTTGAACCGTCAAAAGATGATACGTCGATGTGGATGCGGAATTTGAGCGAGGAAGAATCGAAGCCTGCACCAATCGCTGAATCATCAAAAGATGATACGGCGATGTGGTTCAAGAATTTGGCTGAAGAAGAAGCTAAGTCTGCACCGATTGCTGAACCATCAAGAGATGACACGGAGATGTGGACGCAGAATTTGGGTGAGGAAGAATCAAAACCTACGCCAATTGCTGAATCATCAAAAGATGATACGGCGATGTGGTTCAAGAATTTGAGTGAAGCAGAAGCAAAACCCCTCGCCCCAGCTGAGGCTGCAAACGACGAAACGGCGATGTGGTTGAAGAGTTTGGATGAAGCAGAAAAGCCCACGGCTCAACCTGAGACATCGGAACAGCCTGATCTGCCAGCGTGGATGCAGAATATCGATGAGGAAAAGTTCCCTGAGGCAGAATCCACTGCCCCTGAGAAGGAAGCGAGGGACACGTCTGTGTGGCCAGGCTCCTTGGAGGACTCCGCCCCTCGTTCACCCAGTCCGGATGCGCCAAAGCGTGAAACGGGAAGTTTGCCCAGTTGGCTGCGAGGCCTGGAAAAGACCGAGTCACAGGCACAAGAGTCCGCATCTGCTCCTCAAGATGATCTGCCCGCCTGGCTGCGCGATGAAACAGGCGAAGTAGTGGCCGAACCTACAAGGATCGAGCCGACGCGCGCAACTGACTGGCAGCCCGCTCAAACTGCCGAAACATTACAACCCGAGCCGCCTGCGCCAGAACCAGTTTCTGTGCCGGATTGGCAAGCTGTTGAAGAGAAACAATCTGCAGCGGCTGAACCGGTCGCGCAGGAACCCGAGCCTTTACCTGCGTTTGAGCCAGTTGCACGTGTGGAGATAGCAGAGGAAAAACCGATATTCGTCGAGAGGCCAACGCCTGAACCTGAACTTACACCTGCCGCTCCACCTCCGCCGTATAAGGAACCGGTTACCCGCAAAGGAACTGGAATGTTGACGATGCCTCTCGACCCGATCCTTGGGTCTGCGCGCAATGAACTTTCGCGCAGTAACATCCCTGGCGCGTTGGATACCTATGCAAAACTTATCAAGAAGGGACGCTTCCTTGATGAAGTGGTCCATGATCTGCGTGAGGCGCTATATCGTTATCCGGTGGAAGTGAACATTTGGCAATCGCTCGGCGATGCATACATGCGCTCGAACCGTTTGCAGGATGCTCTCGACGCGTATACCAAAGCGGAAGAATTACTAAGATAATTAATTTTTTACCACAAAGGGCACGACGGACACGAAGGAAGGCCTTTATAAAAAAACCTTTGTGAACTTGGTGCCCTTAGTGTTTAAAGATTTTACAAATTTGAATTTTGGAGGAATTCTGTGGAAAGATCGCTCGTATTAGTCAAGCCGGATGGTGTGCAGCGCGCGCTGATCGGGGAAGTTATCTCCCGTTTGGAACGCCGCGGGCTTCGTCTTGTGGCCGCAAAATTTATGCAGGTGGGCAGGGAACTCGCCGAAACGCACTATGACATTCACAAAGGCAAGTCGTTCTATGACGGTTTGATCTCATATATCGTCTCCGCGCCGGTGATGGCTATGGTGTGGGAGGGCCCCAATGCCATCGTCGCAATAAGGCAGACGATGGGTGCCACGCGTCCCACGGAAGCCGCGCCAGGTTCGCTTCGACATGACTTTGCCCTGGAAGTTGGGCGGAATCTCACTCACGCCTCAGACAGTGTGGAGAATGGCGCGGGTGAAGTTGAGTTGTGGTTCAAGCAGGAAGAACTTGTGGATTGGAATCGTGAAGTGGATAGATGGGTGTTTGAAGGATAGCCGAACAGAGACTGGAAACTTGGGGTAATCGGTCAGTGACAAATAGTAATTCGTCCCGCAGGCGTGAAGGTCTGTGGGACTTTTGTTTGTTGTTCCATCTCATGTTTTATTTACCAGATTGTTTCCCCTATTGCTCCCACAAATACACACTCAACTTCCCAAAACTCTGAAACCCTAGCCGCTGATACACTCTATATCCCATGGAAGAGGCTTGCAAAATGCCCACGCGATATCCCATCTTCCGCGCTTCAATCAATGGTGCTAATGTGATCCTGGCCCCAATTCCCTGACCGCGCGCCTCTGGGATGCAGGTGACATTATAAATCCCCGCGACACCTGCAGAGGTAAATAATTGAGATGTGCCTACCGGCTCGCCGTTCAATAAGGCGAGATAGGTTCGAAATGGACGCTCACAGACTGCCTCCGCAAAAAAACTGTACCAAGTATCCTCCACGTCGTTTGGAACGCCAAAACCGATACTGGCAACGTCTATCCATTTTCGCAGCGTGGCTTCATCCTCCACAGGCACGATCGCCAAACCATTCGGAAGGGATATGTTTTCCGGCAAGCCCATTAGGTCCGCGGCCATTTCGGTTGCGAAGGATTCTCTGAAAGTTAAGCCGTGAGCTTCCAGATAATTTTTTATCTCCATGGCTGGCACACCTTCTTCGGTAAGCCAGGAGAGCCGTGTGATTTTCAGGGATCTAAAATGGGACAATGCATTTTCTATCAGTTCGTTTACCCCCTCTGCTGGCAGTTCAGTGCACACCACCAAATTCATAAAATGATCTGGCATGTTTGTCACCAGCCAGGTCAGATATTTACCGACAGCTAACTCAACAGTTGCAGAGCGCCCAAGACAATAATGATAATTTTCCCAGTTCGCCTTGATGACTGTGTTTATCAGTTGGGTGTCGGAAAGATCACGGACGATGTCCTTCATAAAATCAGTATAGCATGGCTGTCAAGACTTTAAACAAGGACCTGACGAGTTTGAATTCGTCAGGTTCTCTAAACAGGTTCAAGCTGTCCCAGCCAAGTCAACCCCCAGCTATTTGATTATCTAACTTGAAAAACTACCCAACTAAATTACTGTACCCTCAGCAGCACCTTTCCATCGCTCCATAACTCTTCGAGATCATAATGTTCGCGTTGGTCTGGCGAGAATAGATGGACAATCACATCACCGTAATCGAGCAGAAGCCAGCCTTCCTGGGCTTGTCCCTCCACGCGGCCTTTTTTCTTATAGTCCTTCTTTGTAGATTCCACTATGCCTTTGGCGAGCGCATCAAGCATACGATCGCTGGTGCCATTGCATATAACAAAATAATCTGTAAACGATGCAACATCTTTAATGTCAAGCAGCAGGATGTCTTCGCCCTTTTTGTCTTCCAGGGTTTCAATGATTTTATGTGCAAGTTCAAGTGCGTTCAGATATCACCTCTATTGTTGTGTTTTCCTCAAATGCGCTGAAAATAATTTTGTGTACAGCGGACCCGTTGGTTTCAAATCACTTTTGTACAAATGCACAGAGTTTACTCTGGCTGTGCCAAGTGAGTCAATCGTTGACTCTTCCAGAGCGCTGCGGATTCTTTGCTGGTCGTCAACTGGGATGTTTTGCCGGACGCGTCCAATCGTCAGATGCGGAGCGAAAGCGCGTTCTTCCGCAGTGTAACCAAGTCTGCGTGTTGCGGATTCCAGTTGACGCTGGAACGCTTCCAACCTGGCTGGGGCCCGGATGCCGATATATATAACGCGCGGCCGCTTTGGGTTTGGGAGAGAGCCGATGCCATTCAGCTGGATGTCGAAACAGTTGAAGGAATCCGCCTGGGCGCGAATCATTTGAGTCAAAGCTTCCACGTTTGCAGATGGGATATTGCCCAGAAATTTCAGGGTCAAATGCATGTTTTCCATCGCCACCCAACGGACGAGCGACCCGACGTCTCGTCGCAAATTTGAAGTGGCGCGCTGGATTTCCTGTCGAATTTCGAGTGGGATCTCCACAGCGATAAATGCGCGCAGGCGACTCATGGATCAGGGGGATGTGGATTGATCCCCAAGCACGCGTATGACAGCCTCCTTGAGTTCGTGGAAGCCGACCGGCTTTGTGAGGTAGATGGAAGCACCTGCCTCCATGCCGTTTTTTATGTCAGCGGGCATGGTGGTGGCAGAGACAACCACAACTGGGATATTGATGAGTGCAGGGTCCCGGCGCATCTGACGGAGAATATCGAGGCCGGAGATCTCAGGCATCATAATATCGAGAATGACCACATCTGGTTTTTCGGCAGTCATCATTGAGAGGGCAGGTGTGCTGGTGGAGGTTTTGCGTACATGAAAGCCACTTACCCGCATCATCTCGGCGAACAGTTCCGCGGCGTCTTCTTCGTCTTCGATAATCAGGACTGTCTTTTGAGTCATACGAAAGTAACGATAGCATAAGATATAGGAATGTGCAAGAGGACTGTATTTTAGGGGAATATTGTAAGAAATTTTTGCTTTTTCCATCTAGTATTTTACTGAATGGAGATCCAATGAGTGAATTAACTGATTTTCGCGCCGATAAAGATGAGTTTTTCAAGCATCATCCACAAAGCCCGTTCACGCCTGAACAACAACAGGTTTTTACGGGCCTGGAATATTTCCCCGAGAATGATGACTTGAGGCTTGAAGTGAATGTGGAAAGATTTTCTGACCAGCAACCGATGCAGATGCAAACGTCAACCGGCGGCGTACAGACTTATGTGCGGTATGGGCGATTCAAATTTCAGGTGGATGGACAGCCCGCGGAACTGACGATTTATCAGAACGAGAACGGATATTTCCTGCCTTTTGTCGATTCGCTCGGCGGTAAGGAGACGTATCCCGCAGGGCGTTATCTGGAGCCGGAGCCATTGCCAAGTGAGCGCTTCCTTGTGGATTTCAACGTGGCTTATAATCCGTATTGCGCCTACAATGAGATGTGGTCCTGCCCGATCACGCCGGCGGAGAATCGCCTGAAGGTTCCTATTCGCGCCGGGGAGAAGCTGTTTGACCATGAATAAGTGAAACGATTCTGATAATCTGATAACACCGCAGGGTTACAGACCCTGCGGAAGCCAACTTATGCAGATCAAAAACGGACGGGCATTTGCCCGTCCGTTTTATTTTTCATCACATTTTTTTACCACGTCCAGAAGCGTTTCGTATTCCTCACAACAATCAGGACAGGTATCCAGATGTTCGCGGAAAAGGGGCATCAACTCTGCGGCGTCTTTTTTGTTGGCTTCTCTTTCCACGTATTCATCGAGTTTTGTGTAGATCTCGTTACAGGAAATTTCATCTCCACGCGCGCTTTCGAGCACACGCAGGAATCCCAACACAGACTCGTTGGGAAGTTCCTTCTGCAAGCCGAGAGTGATACGTATTCGCCGGACAAGATCCTTGATGTTCATAGTCTTCGTTTTGATGTTTAATAATTCCTTAATCTTACTTTTGCTCGAAGAGCGCGAGCACTTCATGCGCGTTGATGTCTTCCATTGAAAGCCGGTTCTTGAGCCTCAGGCGGGCATCATGCAGTAATTTGTAGAGGGCGTTGCGATTGGTCTTGAGTTTGCGCGCGGCGTCTTCCATGGGCATATCCTGTACGCCGAGAAGCAGCAAAGCCTGGCGTTGACGTTCTGTCAATTCCTCATCAATGATGCGGCGGACGCGTACCATCATATCTGCGCGTTCGGCTGAAGTTTCGGGGCCAGCCTGGGGGTCAGCGAGCAGGCCAGGGGGAGGGGGAACGTCCTCATTTTCCGTGAGTTCATCCAGCGACGCGTCGCGCCAGCGCTTGCGGCGGAGTTCGGTTAGCGCGATCCGCACTGCGATCTTGTGCACCCACGTGGTGAATTGACTGCGCCCCTCGAAGGTATTCAATTGATCGAGAACGCGCAAGAGCGTTTCCTGAGTCACTTCTTCGACGAGCGAATTGAACTGCGGTTGGTCA
>JAXIPJ010000372.1:0-4824 GCA_045402985.1 Anaerolineales bacterium | reverse complement strand
GCCCATCTGGGGCGGTGGATGGAGTTTGGGAATGCCCCGACCTTTTCCCACTCCCGATTGAGGATCAGTCGGAACAAAGAAAATGGGTCTTGAAGGTGGATGTATGGAAAGGCACCGGTGCGCAGTACTTCACTGGGAATTTCGATGGAGAGTGTTTTATCAGCGATGCAGAGGCCGGGCAGATTCTGCGTGTGGACTATGGAAATGACTTCTATGCTGCGCAATCGTGGAGTGATATACCGGACGGACGACGCATCTGGATCGGCTGGCTGAATAACTGGCATTACGCCAACATCATTCCCACCTCACCCTGGCGCGGTCTGTTCTCCATTCCGCGCGAACTGCATTTGCGGCAATATCCTGAAGGACTTCGTTTAATTCAAGAGCCTATTAAAGAATTGACCGAGTTGCGCCAGCCACTTTACCATGCCAATGACGCCGACATCGCTGCAATCAATTCTCAACTTACTGAGTTGAAGATGGACATTGCCGGGGAGATCCAGGTCGAGTTCGCCTTGGGCACAGCAAGCGAGTTTGGAATCAAAATTTGTACGGGCGAGGGTGAAGAAACTGTGATTGGTTATGACTGTCATTTACAAGAAATGTTTGTGGACCGACAACACTCTGGTGACAGCGCCTTCTCAGACAAGTTTGCCAATCTGCATCACGCCTCCCTTATGCCGGAGCAAGGCAAAATCAACATGCACATATTTGTGGACACATGCTCGGTGGAAGTCTTCGCGAACGATGGTCGTATAGTGATCAGTGACTTGATATTCCCTAATTCTCAAAACTTAAGCATGGAATTTTATGCGAGCAATGGTGATGTGCAACTGAACAAACTCGATGTTTGGAAATTGGATCTTGGGAACGAGCATTCATGATCCAAGCCTTTATCTTCGACCTGGATGGCGTGATCACCGACACCGCCGAATATCACTATCGCGGCTGGAAGCGTCTCGCTGACGAAGAGGGTTTTCCCTTCACGCGCGAAGATAATGAGCATCTTCGCGGAATCTCGCGACGCGAATCGTTGATACTCATGCTCAAGGGCCGCGTGTATCCTGAAGAAAAAATCCAGGAAATGATGGAACGCAAAAACAGTTACTACTTGGAATTCATCAAGGAAATCTCCCCGCGCGACCTGCTCCCTGGCGCGAAAGAACTGCTGGAAGAAATTCACGCGGCCGACTTGAAAAACGCGCTTGGTTCTGCCAGCAAGAATGCAAGTGAGGTACTTGATCGACTCGGCATCCGTTCCCTGTTCGACGCGATCTCCGATGGTTATAGTGTGGAGCGTCAGAAGCCCGCGCCTGATTTATTTCTGCACGCGGCTCAGCAACTTGGCCTCTCACCAGCGGAATGTGTGGTTGTGGAAGACGCGGCGGCAGGGGTTGAGGCAGCGCGCGCCGGAGGGTTCTACTCGATTGGTCTGGGTCCACGCGAACGCGTTGGGGCAGCGGATGCAAACTTCCCCAGCCTGGAAGGCCTGCATCTGGGTGATTTGCTCCATGGCTTGGAAACCTAGCCAGTCAATATCAAGTCCCAAGATGATTACTAGAGTTCAGTGAACGACCCATTCCACCTACTTCACGAGGCCGATATGAACGAAGAGCGTATTCAAAATTTGCTGGAGGCTATGACGCCGGATGAGCAAGTTTCCCTTCTGGCAGGTGCTAATTTCTGGATGACAGTTCCCATCGAGCGACTCGGCATCCCGGCCATCAAAGTAACGGATGGACCGAACGGCGCGCGCGGCGGAGGCAGTCTGGTCGGCGGTGTGAAAGCCGCGAGTTTTCCTGTGGGCATCGCCCTGGCTGCCAGCTGGAACCTTACGCTGGTCCATCAGATTGGGCAGGCGCTGGCGGAAGAAGCGCAATCCAAGGGTGCAAGGGTGTTGCTCGGGCCTACGGTCAATATTCACCGCTCGCCACTGAATGGCCGCAACTTTGAGTGCTACTCCGAAGACCCATTCCTTTCTGCTCAAATTGTGGTGGCCTATATCACTGGTGTTCAAAGCAAGGGAGTGAGCGCGACGGTCAAACACTTCGTCGGCAATGAGTCGGAGTTCGAGCGCATGACCATGAGTTCCGAGATCGATGAACGGGCGTTGCGGGAAATTTACCTGCCGCCGTTTGAAGCAGCAGTCAAAGAGGCGCACACATGGGCAGTGATGAGTGCCTACAACCGGGTCAACGGAACGCACATGGGCGAACATCCCATCTTATTGCACAAGATCCTCAAACAAGAATGGGGCTTCGATGGGCTGGTCATGTCGGACTGGTTTGCGACGCACGGTGTCACCTCGGTCGAGGCAGGCCTCGATTTGGAGATGCCCGGTCCGGCCCGCGAGCGCGGGAAAAAACTACTATCTGCCATCCGTTCGGGCGCGGTCAGTGCTGAGTCTGTTAAAGACAGCGCGCGTCGTCTGTTGCGATTAATCGCCCGAGTTGGCGCCTTTGAGAATCCCGGTATTCCCGAGGAACAAGCTATTGACCGCCCGGAGCATAGGGCTCTCATTCGGCACGCTGGGGCAGAAGGAATCGTATTGTTGAAAAATGAAGGCATCCTGCCGCTCGAGCGCGGCAAGCTCGATAAGATTGCCGTGATCGGACCGAATGCGAAGACCGCCCAAGTCAGGGGCGGCGGCAGCGCACCGTTGAATGCCCATTATCGGGTTAGTCCCTTTGACGGAATCTTCGCTTACGTGGGCGAGGAGATTGAGCTCGCGCATGAAGTTGGCTGTAGTAACTCCAAATTGTTACCGCTTCTGCCGCAGACGTTCAACGTTGAATATTTCAATAGCCCTGATCTTTCCGGCGAGGTCGTCCATCGTGCTGAAACAGAAGGGAGTGAAATCATGTGGCTCCAGAATGTCGCACCGGATGTGGACCGTACACAATTCTCTGCGCGCCTCACGACCCGCTTCAGCCCGACAGAAGACGGAAATTACCACGTCGGCCTCGCCAGCGCGGGCCGCAGCCGTCTTTTCGTGGACGGTCAACTGCTAGTGGATAATTGGGAGGATTGGGAGCCGGGCGACACATATTTTGGCAGCGGCAGTGCGGAAGCCCGGGGGGTGAAGCAGCTTGAAGCAGGCCGGACCTATGATCTCAAGGTCGAATACGCCGCTCTCGACTCTGGATCCTTTGGCATCAAGGCTGTGCGCCTGGGCGCGAGCAGGTTGCCGGGAGAAGAAGCGCTTCAACGCGCCGCGCAGCTGGCTGCGGAGTCGGATGTGGCCGTGTTATTCGTCGGTCTTAACGGAGAATGGGATACGGAAGGCCTGGACCGCCAGCATATGGATCTGGCAGGCGATCAGAATGAGCTGATCAGGCGTGTGGCTGCCGTCAACCCGAATACCGTTGTGGTTCTCCAAACGGGGGGACCGGTGACCATGCCCTGGCTGGACGAAGTCGCGGCGGTTCTGCAGGCCTGGTATCCAGGCCAGGAGTGCGGCAACTCCATCACCGACGTATTATTTGGGCACGTGAACCCCTCCGGCAAACTCCCGCAAACGTTCCCCTTGCGTCTGGAGGATAACCCCGCCTTCCTCAATTATCCCGGCGAGAACGGCAAGGTACGCTATGGTGAGGGCATCTTCGTTGGCTACCGTTATTACGACAAAAAGAAAGTGAAAGTGCTCTTCCCATTTGGGCACGGATTATCATATACATCCTTCGCTTACGATAATCTTCGTCCAAGCACGGAGCAGCTATCCCCGGATGACGAACTGACAGTAACGTTCGATGTGACGAACACCGGGACTCGTGCCGGGCAGGAAGTAGCACAGCTCTACGTGCGTGACGAGAAATCCAGACTGACACGCCCTGAAAAGGAATTGAAGGCCTTCGCCAAGACCTCTCTCCAGCCTGGCGAAACGAAAACAGTGACCCTAAGCCTTGGAATGCGATCCCTAGCGTATTTCGACGATGCCAGAGCCGCATGGGTGGCTGAAGCGGGCAGCCTCGAGGTGCTGATCGGACGTTCTTCTCTGGACATACGCCTTCGTGCGCCTTTTAGCCTCAACGGCGACTGGCTACAACCTGTTTGAGGGTGCGCGTTTCGCTGAACACCAATCCACATAAAGCAGGTAAGGAGAAAACAATGAACCCACAATTTGAATTTCCAAAAGGCTTTCTTTGGGGAACAGCTACCGCTGCACATCAGGTGGAAGGGAACAACATCAATAGTGATGGGTGGATGATGGAACACGTGCCAGGGACGATTTATGAAGAGCCTTCAGGCGATGCCTGCGACCACTATCATCGCTATCGTTCAGATATTGCTTTATTAGCTGAACTTGGCTTCAATTCATATCGCTTCTCAATCGAATGGGCGCGCATCGAACCAGAAGAAGGCCATTTTTCGCGGGCTGTTTTGGAACATTATCGGGATATGCTCAGAGCATGTCATGAACATGGACTCACTCCAATCGTCACCTTCCATCATTTCACGTCACCGCGCTGGCTGATCGCATCTGGCGGCTGGGAAAACTCGGATACCCCTGATAAATTCGCGCGTTATTGTGAACGTGCCACTAAACATCTCGGCGATCTTATCGGAGTGGCCTGCACGATCAATGAGGCGAATATTGCCTCACTTATCGTGGAATGGGGATTTGTTCCTCCTCCCAGGCAGCTTCACAAGGCAGTCTGGTGGTCAGCCACCGCCAAAGCCCTGGGAATTTCGCCCAGGCGATTGTCACCTTTCCAGTATGCCACTTCATCCAAAGCCACGGACATCATCCTTGCTGCACATCGACGGGCAGTGGAAGCCGTCAAAGCTGCTTCCGGTAATTTTCCTGTTGGCATTACGCTGGCA
>JAXIPJ010000007.1:0-2110 GCA_045402985.1 Anaerolineales bacterium | reverse complement strand
TGATCTCCACGTCTCAAACTTCTGCGATGCTGTTCACAGCGGTTATACAAATCCACAGCACTACCAATGTAAATCTTGCTATTGGACGTACACCTAATCTGATAAACTCCGGGTGAATTTGGTATTTTTCTTTGCATGATTAAAACTTTGCCAATGCCTCTTCACCCCATGGATACCAGTCCACGGGGTTGTGGGCGTGTTGGAGGAGATAAGGGGAAGTTGTAGATGAAAGTCTATTCATGATTAAGTAATTATAATGCCTGGGTGCCTTTCCACACCCAAGACCACTTCTACTACAACTGCCTTGTACACTGTTCCAATTTTAAAGAATCCTATGCTATAGAGAAAAAATTGAGGCTGAATGACTGAAAACTTGCCGCACACTAATAAGCCAGGAGAATGTTATTTTGATCAAATTAATTCAATCGCTGAAACATGCGACAATGAATATTACATGTCTGCAAGTGGACATCCCTTTAGTAGTTTAGAGCGAGCTAAGCGTGGAAGATCAAGGATTTTGGAATCAATTCTTGAATTAAAGAAAGTTAATGAAAAAGTTTCCTGTTTAGCGTGTCTTCAAGAGATTCAGAAGCAGATAAATCTTCAGAGAAGTGGGGTTCTTGAGATTGAAAGTGTTTGGAAGTTGAAAGGTGAGTGAATTGCAATATTCCAACATATCTCAAAAATGGTAGACTTCGGTTGAAACCCTTACTGGGAGTGGACCGATGGAACTCAAAGACGAACAATGGGCGATTGTCGAACCTTTACTTCCCAAACCACCACGCCGGGAGGATGGCAAAGGACGTCCGCGAGTGGACGATCGTGCGATCCTGAACGGGATCTTATGGGTCATGCGCACAGGAGCACCTTGGCATGACATGCCCAATCGGTACCCGCCATACCAGACCTGCCACCGCCGGTTCCAGGAATGGGTCGAGAAAGGTGTCTTTGAACAGGTTTTGCGAGCGCTGGTACAGGATGTCAAAGCGCGAGGTGGTTTGGATCTGACCGAGTGTTTCATTGATGGCAGCTTTGTCATTGCGAAAAAGGGGGCGCTGGGGTGGGAAAAACCAAGCGGGGCAAAGGTACAAAGCTCATGGCAGTGGCAGATGGCGCTGGTCTTCCTCTCGCCATATCCGTTGGAAGTGCTGCGCCGCATGAAGTGACCTTGGTGGAAGACACGCTGGAAAAGAGGTTCATCCAGGAAAAACCGGAACGGTTGATCGGCGATAAAGCCTATGACAGCGACCCGCTCGATGAAAGATTGCGAGAACAGGGCATCCAGATGATTGCTCCACACAAGTCCAACCGCAAGAAGCCTGCCACTCAGGATGGACGCCCGTTGCGTCGCTATGTCAGACGCTGGAAGGTTGAGCGCTTGTTTGCCTGGTTGCAAAACTTTCGAAGAATTCAGGTTCGGCATGATCGTAGTCTCGAAAACTATCTCGCCTTCGTTTTGCTCGGTTGCATGATTATCTTCCTACGAAACCGTTTTTGAGATGACTTGTAGCAAATCCGGAGCAACTGGAATTGATATAAAGAATTTGTGCGTGAAAGCAATCAGAAATGCGGCAGCATCTAGAAATAATAAAGGCTCAATAGGCAATAGTGCTCTTTGGTGCATATTGGAAAGAGGAAAAGATCCACAAAGCGGGCTTGATGTATTGGGTGGCACCTCTATCTTGGCTTCACCGAATATCATTGATCAAGGAATCCAATATAAAGAGATTCTGCTCGAAACTGCTAAAACAAAAGGTAAATTTCTACTAGCTGAGCAACCTTCTCCATTACCAGAAAATATTTGTGGCAATTGCGGAAACCGTGTTCCACTTGGTTACAATCAATGTGGAATTTGTGGTAAAAAAATATGAGCAGCCGCCTAACACAGCGTGCAGGGAGCACCCGACTGGTGGGAGTCGCCGCGTTTTTGAGGACAACAGCGAAAGTCTAGCACTAGTCACCGGAATCGGGCGTCTCCATAAGCCCAAATCGGTTTACTAATTGACAAAGTGTGTCTTTTTCTGCGCAAAATCAACCTTGTGCGACGTATGTGGTGACTTTTTAGATTACGAGTGGATCTCATCCCCTACCCATAGTATCACTGACATCA
>JAXIPJ010000429.1:0-3673 GCA_045402985.1 Anaerolineales bacterium | reverse complement strand
GCGCCCTGGACCAAAGAGAAGCAATACAATTACGAGAATGACGATCAATTCCGCGCCGCGTGGTAGTCCAAGCATGTGACACTCCTTTACTAAACTTCCTGTCTATCCTACCACAATCGAAGACAGTTGACTACACCTATAGCTCACGGCGATACAGCAGGCCCTCGATAAAGCGCAGTGCCCGGCGTACCAATGAGCGTAAACGCCCAATGGCACGGTACTGTTCCGGGCGCACATGTCCTTTGCTTGGGATCGGGCCGGTCCATTGCGCGGCAAGTGCACCCCATGTGAGCCCCGCGCCAAAACCAACCATCACAAGTTTATCACCTGGCTGGATTTGTCCTTTTTCCAAGGCTTCCACCATAGCGATCGGGATGGAGGCGGTGGAGGTGTTGCCATAGCGTTCAAGGTTCACAATGAAACGGTCCATTGGCAATTTGAGACCGCGCGCTGCCGCTTCAATGATCCGGATGTTGGCCTGGTGTGGAACGATCCAGCGGATGTCTTCGAGAGTTAATCCCGCCGCGCTGAGGGCCTCATACGTGGCCGAGGCCATCACACGCGTGGCGAAGCGGAAGACTTCCTTGCCATCCATTTGAATGAAATGCCTGCCTTCGTGAACTGTCGTTTCGGTAGCAGGATAACGGCTTCCGCCACCTTCAATGCTGAGCAGATCGCCACCGGAACCGTCCGAATGCATAACTGCTGAAAGGACCCCACCGGGTTGATCACTGGCTTGCAGGACGAATGCACCAGCCCCATCCCCAAAAAGGATGCAGGTGTTGCGGTCCTTCCAGTTCACAAAACGTGAGAGCGTTTCAGAGCCAACTATTAGCGCGCTCTTTATCGATCCACTGCGGATGGCCTGGGCGCCCATGTTCAGCGCGTAAATAAATCCGGAGCAGGCCGCCAGCAGGTCGAATGCGCCCGCCTTTGAGGCGCCCAATTGATCTTGTATCAAACAGGCTGTTGCAGGAAATATATATTCCGGCGAAGAGGAGGTGCAAATGATCAGATCCAGATCGGTTGGGCGCAAGTTTGCAACTTTGAGCGCGTTAAGCGACGCATCCACGCCCAACGTGGATGGAAAATCATGCTCGCGCGCCACGCGGCGTTCACGGATCCCGGTGCGTTCGCGGATCCAGGCGTCGTTCGTATCCACCATTTTTGATATCGCGTCGTTCGTCAAAATTGCCTCAGGTACGGCCATCCCCCACCCTGTTATATGTGCATACGGCATGACATGCTCCTAAACATCGCCGAATCGAGACAGGCCCGACTCGGTGAATTATTTCATTCTTCGAAACGACTGAATATCAATGTCGCGTTGTGGCCGCCAAAGCCAAACGAGTTGGACATGGCATGGCGCGGTGAAGCTTTGCGCGGTTGGTTGGGAACATAATCCAAGTCACATTCCGGGTCGGGCGTCTGATAGTTAATAGTGGGTGGCAGAACACCTTCACGCATTGCCAGAATACTGAAGACCGCTTCCACTGCGCCGGAGGCACCTAATAAATGCCCAGTCATGGACTTAGTGGAGGAAACAGGGATCGCATAAGCCTGTTCCCCAAATACGGTCTTGATGGCGGCTGTTTCGCTTTTATCATTTAATGGTGTGGAGGTTCCGTGTGCGTTGATATAACCGATATCATCTATATTCAGGTTCGCATTTTCCAAAGCCAGCTTCATAGACATTGCCGCGCCTGCGCCATTTTCAGCGGGAGCCGAAATATGATGCGCATCGTCTGTGGTTCCATAGCCATTAAGTTCAGCCAGGATATTTGCACCGCGCCCCTGTGCATGTTCAAGCGATTCCAAAATCAGGATACCCGCGCCCTCTCCCATCAAAAAGCCATCGCGCTCTTTATCAAATGGACGTGAGGCTGTCTGCGGATCCTCGTTGCGCGTGGAAAGCGCGCCCATCACATTCATCCCAGCCATGGCAACGGACACGAGCGCGGCCTCAGAGCCACCGGCGATCATCGCATCGGCCGAGCCTCGTCGGATCGTTTCAACAGCATCCCCAATGGCATTATTCCCGGATGCACAAGCGGTTGCAATCGCCATGTTTGGCCCCCGCGCGCCTACACGGATGGCAAGCATGCCAGCCGCGCTATCAGAGATCATCATCGGGATCAGAAACGGACTCACGCGGTCTGCACCGCGTTCACGCAGTACTTCTGCCTGGTCCAACAAAGTGCCGATCCCACCGATACCTGTGCCGATCAAAATACCTACGCGGTCGCGATTAGATTCGTCAATTTTCAAACCAGATTGCTCCAGCGCCTCCAGAGTTGCAACGGTTGCAAATTGTGTAAAGCGATCCATTTTTCGCGCCTCGCGCTGGCCAAACAAAGCCACAGCATCAAAACCTTTTACTTCTGCTGCAAAGCGCGTCTTATGCTTGCTGGCGTCAAAAAGCGTGATCATGCCCGAGCCAGATTTGCCAGCTAAAATGGCAGACCATGTATCGGCTACATTATTTCCCACAGGGCTGATGCATCCCATCCCTGTGACAACTACTCGTCTTTTCATAAATAAGTCTCCTCGTAAGTGTGCAGGCAAAACTCATCCGTCCCGCAAGTTCTAGGCTGTTATAACACGCCCCATTGAGATTGGACGCGCTAATACATTCAACTATTACAGGCTCTGCAGTGTCTTCCAGGCCTGTTGAATATGCATTCTGTCGTGATCCGCAATGAAATTCGTCACCTCGAGAAAATTTGTTGGGCCGAAAATTGCGTGGCGCGCCTTGCGGGACCATATTTCGCCATCCGAATCCATCAATTTTCCGATATTTCCAAGCCGTGCAGATGCAAAGTCAGCGAGTGCCAATGGACCATCCACATTTAAATATTCACGTTCATTTGCCCAAACGCCCGTATCAGGCCGCGGGATGAATGCGCCCGCTCGTTTCAACATCAAATCCAATTGCAATTGATGGATCTCAATTTCCGTATCGCGCAGATGGCAAACAATTTCGTTCAACGCCCAATCGTCATGCGTCGGTTCGTGGCGCCACTCTTCCTTTGTTAAAGACGATGACAGGCTTCGCAACACGGCAGGCGTGGACATCATAATTCCCAAAATCGCTTCGCGGGATTTGTAGGATGGCTCCAGCGTGGATAAATTAACGGATTCAAGCCACGGACGCAGATCTGCCAATGTGCCGCGCCCCGCCTCAAATCCGGGACTGGAGGCGGATTCGCCATCTATCCAATATGTTTTCAGCCCCAACCGATGCGCGGGGAGCAGGTCGCGTTGTACATCATTCCCAACCATCAGTATGGGACCGTCTGGCCAGCCAAGTTGCCCCAGCATTTCAGCATAATAAGCAGCATGGGTTTTGCTAAAGTGAAAATGCTCGAAAGTTGAGATCAACTCAAGCTTTTCGGGGTCAAGACCAGCCCAACGGACGCGATGATACGTAGCTTTGCGCGGAAAGAATGGATCGGTTGCAATGGCAACTCGAAAACCACAAGACAAAGCCCAATCAATGAGTGGGAAAGCCGCGGGTCTGACGGTGGTGTGCTCCGCAAGTTTCGGAAAGACTTCATCATAAAAATTTTCAAAGACATCCAACAATTTGTCTTTGGGAATACCCAGCATCGGATAAAAGTCGGCCTCGAAGACCTCCTGCAAAGTACGCGTGGGATCTTTGCTTTCATTCATC
>JAXIPJ010000075.1:0-4645 GCA_045402985.1 Anaerolineales bacterium | reverse complement strand
CAAAATATGGTGAGGCTGCGCCCGCCCTGTGGCCACGATCTCATCACGCACTTTTTTTGGGAATGGAATATCCACCAGCTGATCGCCATGAATATGCCCGATCTCGCGCCTGCCGATCACATACTCCACACCGCCAAAGCGATGTGCTTGAGCCGTTACACCTGCCCAGGCTGTGACTGCTTTTGTAATGGACGCTTGCGCGCCTTTGACACTCATTTGGACTCCCTCCCTTTGCCGAGCTTTTTGCACAACTCGCCGAGAGCCTGCTGTTCGCTTGCAGATAGTACTTTGAACTCTTCCACCAATGCTGAAACATGACCTGGGAGCACCGCCTCAATCACGCCTGTGCCGGCCTCCGTCAAATGGACATGGATCACTCTGCGATCTTTCGCGTCGCGTTCGCGTCGGACCAGGCCATCGCGTTCAAGGTTATCGATCACAGTAGTCATATTGCTGCCGCTCTTCAACACCTTTGTGCTTACTTCACCCTGCGTTAGCGAGCCAAGGTGATATAAGGCCTCCAACACGGCGAACTGCGAGGGCGTGATGTCGCCAAGAGTGTTGCGCTCAGAGAGACGAGCAAAGAGTGAGTTGGTACAGCGCGTCAACTTGATGAAGGTATCGAGTGTGCGCAGCTGTGTGCGGGAACCGATGAAATGGGTTGGCATATCAAATCTCTTTCGACATCAAATAGTTTGATATCGAAATATTATCGCGATGAAGAGGATGAGTCAAGTTGCGAGAGCCTATACCTTTGGCTAGGAGCTAAATGACATTCCGCGGATGTAAAAATAAAAGGACAGGTTTTGAGCCTGTCCTTGATAATCTATCTACCTTCGCTTTTTACCCTATTCTTTATCTCTCCCAGCCCTTCAATTTCAACAGATACCTCATCACCATCTTTTAACTGTCCCACCCCGGAAGGTGTGCCGGTAAAGATCAGGTCACCAGACTCCAGCGTCATCACAGATGAAATATAGCTGATCAAAACGCCCACATTGAAGACCATGTCGCGCGTGGAGGCCATCTGACGCATCTGCCCATTTACTCGGCAGGTTACCACTGAATCAGCCGGGTCGAAATCGGTGTCTATCCATGGCCCGAACGGACAGAATGTATCGAAACCTTTGGCGCGCGTCCATTGACCGTCACTCTTTTGCAGGTCGCGCGCGGTTACGTCATTGCCGATGGTATAGCCAAGGATATGTTTCTTCGCGTTCTCGGTCGTGATGTGGCGTCCGCGTTTACCAATGACCACGACCAGTTCCGCTTCATGTTCCACCTGCGCGGATTGCGGCGGCAGGATAATCGTCTCACCGTTTGAGATGACCGAAGAAGGTGGCTTCATAAAAATGAGCGGGATTTTTGGCACTTCATTTCCCAGCTCCTTGGCGTGTTCCACGTAGTTGCGACCCACGCATAAGATTTTGGTCGGTTCGGATGGAGCCAGCAGCTTCACGTCTGCGAGAGGCGTTTCTGCCTCCTTGCGTTGGTAACGCCCGAAGATATTGCCTCCGATCTCGCCAACCTTGTCATCCAATAGCCATCCGTATTTTGGCTTTTTGCCATCCTGGGTTTCATACCGAATAATGCGCATGGGAACTCCTCCAAATCAGATATTCCAAGTGTAACATGATGTATAATTGCGGGCGCGGGCGCTTAGCTCAGTTGGTCGCGAAGCACCCTGTGGGTTGAGCACTTCCTGGCGCACATACCCATGTAGCAGAATAGTCCGTTTGGGCGCTTAGCTCAGTTGGTTAGAGCACTTCCTTTACACGGAAGGGGTCGGGGGTTCGAGTCCCTCAGCGCCCACAAGAGCTTCACAACACGTGAGGCTCTTTGTTTTACGGAAGCCCCCATTGAGGGGATAATAGGGTCAGGGGTTCGAGTCCCTTAGCGCCCACAAGTAAAACAGGTGAAGCGATTTGCTTCACCTGTTTTGATTTACTCCTTTCCAGGGAAATTATCCGCCACTGGACTGAGTCGGTTGAGCGGTCGGAGCCCCTTCCGGTCTGGGTCCTTTCGGGCCAAAACCGAAACCAAAGCCTGGTCCATCCAGGAAGCCTTTGTCGAGTCCTTCGAGCAGCCAATCGGCTTTTTCCTGGGTCATGGTGCCATCTGCGACTGCCTGTTCGATACGTGCGCGCAGCTCAGTCTCACGCACAGCCTGGATGGCATCCTGAACATCCTGCAGATCGACACCAGCCTCTTCGGCCAATTGCTCAAGCGTCGTTCCGGCTTGCAATGCTGTGGACACTTCATCTGCGGTCATATTGAGGGCTTCGGCAGCGGCTGCCAGTTCCGCCTCTCCCAAACCGCGTCCGCCACCGGGGCCACGTCCGTGCAGCAGCGCGCTGGGTGTGGAGGATTGCGCAAAAGCGTTGGTTGCACCGATCACGCCGACCACCATCAGCGCCACCAGCAATCCACCGATCAAGATCGAAATTTTCTTTTTCATTGTTTGTTTTATCTCCATTTGTTATGTTTTTTGTGTGTGTGGCTGGGGTACCTGCCAACCTGTATATATCTTATCCTGTGGGTGTTATGCGACTGTGAAAAGCTTGTAAAGAAATTGTGTGGAACAAATAAGTGGTTATTAATGTCTTAATCATTGCCTGACCTACTTCTTATCGCCGTATATTCAGACTGAAAATTTATTTATCAAATTGCAAGGAGGAATTAATTGTGACACTCAAAAAGAAAAGTGCGCTCGGTATTATTCTGTTTATTCTTGTGATCACTGGGACACAACTGTTCAGGCTGTATCGCCAGCCGCTTGGCCCACCGTTGAATTTACCCACGCTGACTCAAAGCATGGAGACCACGCTGACTACATTTCCAATGGAGACGCTTGTAGCAAACAGCACAGCTACCGAAGCTCCGCCCACTTCCACTGCCACGCCAAAACCTCTATGCGGCGGACCTGCTGTGATGAATATCCTTGCCATCGGTTCGGATGCACGCGGAGACCATTATCTCTATGGGCTGGCGGACATTATGCGCCTCGTGCGTGTGGACTTCGTGAATGCGCGCGTCAGCATCCTTGAAGTACCGCGCGACCTGTGGGTGGAAATCCCTGACATTTCTGATCATTACGGAATCACTCAGGGAAAATTGAACCAGGCATATCTTTATGGCAACAAAGGGCTCGGTTATTACGATGATCCCAGCCAGGGACCAGGTTTGCTGGCGCACACGTTGAACCTCAACTTCGGCGCGCAACCTGATCACTATCTCGCGGTCAACATGATTACCTTTAGAAACATCGTCAATGCCGTTGGCGGCATCGATGTGTACCTGCCTGAAGAAGTGAGCGTGAGGTCACCATCCAATCCGAAGGGTTTTGCGATTCCCGAAGGCCAGCATCACATTGACGGTGAGACCGCGCTCTGGGTGGCGCGCATCCGTGAATACAGCACCTTCAGCCGCGCAGATAATCAGAATATCATCATGTGCGCTCTATATAAAAAAATGATGGGTCCCGCGGTCGTTCCAGCCATCCCCCAACTCGTGACGGACTTTCGGAAATACGTCCAGACGGATTTAAGCCCGGAACAGATCAACCAACTCGCTTGTCTTGCCAATGAGATGAATGGGACAGGTGTGGTCTTCGCAGGTTTTCCTATCGACATGTTCAAAAATGCGAAGGTGTTCGATCCGCAATTGAAAACGACCACCTCCGTTTTAGACGCGGACTATGATCTATTGCGCGATTACATTGACCGCTTCCAGAAAGGGACATGGCCAGTTATCGATCCCACAATCGTAGAGCCTGATGCTGGAATTTGCCTGTGATGATTGATCACGCGTCAATCCCTGACATGTCCCGGCTAATTTGTGTCATAATAGCTTCATGTTCATTCTGCCCTTTACTTCACCAGATGTGACTCTTGAAACAGCAGGTGGCAAGGGCGCAAATCTTGCTCGACTGACCCGCGCGGGTTTTCAGGTGCCGCGCGGGTTTATCATTTCAACCGATGCCTATCGCGCCTTTGTGGATGCCAACCGCTGGCTACCAACAATTGAGTCTGCGGTCGAAAGCCTTTCAGCCGAAAATGCAGGCGCGCTTGAGAAGGCATCCGCGCAGATCCGCGCTGCATTCTCAGTGGGGAAAATGCCAGATGAAATAGAAACTGCCATTCGCGAAGCATACGCTGAATTCAACGATACACCTGTCGCAGTGCGATCCTCTGCGACCGCGGAAGACCTGCCTGACCTCTCCTTTGCGGGCCAACAGGATACGTATCTCAATATCATCGGCGTAGACGAGGTGCTAAAAGCTGTTATCAACTGCCGGTCGAGTTTATGGACGGCGCGTGCCATTGGCTATCGCATGCGGAATCACATCTCACATCACGACGTAGCGCTGGCTGTCGTTGTGCAGGAGATGATCCCCAGTGATGTTTCAGGGGTGATGTTCACAGCTAATCCGCTGACGGGACTGCTGCGAGAAGTTGTCATTGATGCCACGTTCGGGTTGGGTGAAGCGCTCGTCTCCGGACAGGTGGAGCCAGATCATTATGTGGTGGATACCGTCAGCAACGCGATCGTCAGTAAGAAGCTTGGAGCGAAGGAAATTTCCACCCGCGGCAAAACAGGTGGCGGCGTGGAAACGATGCGAGAGGATGCTTCCAATCGGCAGGCG
>JAXIPJ010000316.1:0-8372 GCA_045402985.1 Anaerolineales bacterium | reverse complement strand
TGTTTACGTTCTTGCACTCCTAAAGCAACAATCAGAAGAAATAGAAGTATTGAAAGAAGATGAGTGCAAATTAATTGCCTGGGCAGAGATTTATCAAACTGAGTTATCAGCGATATCTAAATCTTCATGATAAAACACTCTAACCTCTATATCGTTCATTGCCTGCAACTTAAAAAACGTCAATGAACAACACCAAAGTCGGACATTTCCCTCCAGCCAAACGACTCGGGCTGATCATACATGCGGTCATTATTCTTGTGCTGGCTGGCGTTTCCACCTGGGGATTTTTAAATATCACGCGTGCCTCCGTCGGACCCATGTTCGTGTCCTATCTGCTGGCTGCTTTGCTTGCTTTTGCACCCATTCCATTCTTTGCATATCGCGCCTACGCCCTCCTGCGCGCGGACTATTACATTGACCGCGACAGCCTTGCCATCCTGTGGGGACTACGCGTAGAAGATATTCCGTTGACAGATATCGAGTGGATACGTCCCGCATCCGACCTCTCCGCCCCATTATCCCTGCCGCGTTTTCGATTACCAGGCGCAGTGATCGGAACGCGTCGACACGCGGATCTTGGCCTGGTAGAATTCCTTGCATCTGATCCAAAAAAATTGATCCTTGTTGCGACCTCCAAACGCGTCTTTGCCATCTCGCCAAACGACATGGCATCCCTCGTCCGCACCTTTGCACGCGCCACAGAATTGGGCAGCCTTACACCCGCTGAAGCAAAATCAGTTTATCCATCCTTTATCATCACGCAGGCGTGGGAAAGTCCATTGGCACGCTTTCTATGGATCACTGGAATCTTTCTCAACGTTGGACTCTTTGTATGGGTTGGAATCTTAATTCCATCGCTGTCGCAGATCCCGATCGGATTCAATTCTTTCGGAGCGCCTGATGAGCCAGCCTCCTCAGTGCGCTTGATCCTACTTCCATTTATCAGCTCGTTGATGTTCACGATCGGCGTCTTCGCAGGTTTATATTTTTATCGCTGGGAATTACAGCGTCCGCTTGCATTTATCGTTTGGCTCTCAAGCACAGTCTGCGCAGTATTATTTTTGATGGCAGTTTTATTCCTTGTTACTGCGCCGATATGATCTCCAGCCTGCAGCTGCTTAGTGGCTTTCTCATCGCATCCCTCATCTCATTCCTTGCTTATCGCGCGCGCAGCCTCAACAAAAGCGGGGCATTCGCGGCCACCATCATGGGTACTATCATCTTTGGCATCGGCGGATGGCAATGGGCAATTTTGCTCGTTACATTTTTCATCACATCCTCGGCTTTAAGCCACGCCTTCAAGAATCGCAAGCAGGGACTCAATGAAAAATTTTCGAAGGGACATGCCCGCGATGCAGGTCAGGTTTTTGGCAATGGTGGGGTGGCAACACTCTTCGTTGTGATCCACGCGCTTTACCCCGAATCAACCCTCAGTTGGACCGGATTCGCCGCGTCGCTTGCAGCAGTCAACGCCGACACATGGGCGACAGAGTTGGGAGTCCTGAATCCGACTCCTCCACGAATAATTACGGATTTAAGAAAGCGCGTCGAAAAAGGGACCTCCGGCGGAGTCTCGTTATTTGGAACGGGCGCGTCGCTTTTAGGTTCATCTGTGATCGCGTTGCTTGCAGTTTTACTTTCCCCAACTCACTCACACAATACGGGTCACTTTTTACTGATCACTGCCTCTGGTCTGGCTGGCTCCCTCTTCGACTCGCTTCTCGGCGCGACTGTACAAGCCATGTACTTCTGCCCCACAGATAACAAAGAGACCGAGAAGCATCCACTTCACACTTGCGGGACAGAAACCATTCACATCCGCGGCTGGCGTTGGCTCGATAATGATTTGGTCAATTTTGCGTGTGCGCTGTTTGGGGTGCTGGTGGCCGTTATGATATATTTCTCCAGCTTATGAGCCGGAAACTTGAGCAAAACTCAATATCACTTTCCATTCTGATCGTTGTCAGCGGGCTTGTCATGCTGGCCTATCTGGGTTTTTACAACCGCTATTGGGCAGATGACTGGTGCTACAACGATGACCTCAAACATCAAGGCATAGTGAAAGCGGTTGGAAATTATTTAGCAACGGCGGATGATGCAGATCGCGGATATTCAACCAATCGCTATTCATTAACTTTGATTGCAGGAGTGCTCTACTTACTAGGAATCTTTGGCACTCAAATCCTTGCCACATTAACTATTGTTCTTTGGGTAATAGCTCTTTTATGGGTGGGCCAAAATCTGAATCGCTTTAGATCATTTACCACAAATCCTATTCTGATACTTGCTTCGGCCTGGCTGCTTTTTTATACTTTATATCTTTCCACACATCGATTCCAGATCCTGTATTGGCGCTCTGGCGTTTTGCCTTATAGCTGGACCATTATTTCCGGCCTATTTATTCTTGGATTAATCACCAGCCAGTTGACGAGGGTGCAGCCATCAAAAAGTGTTATTTTCACAACTGCTTTTGTTTCCTTTCTAGGGGGTGGATTCTCCGAGATCGGTTCCGCTTTTCTGTTCAGCGGAGTCACGCTTTTATTGCTGGCCGCCTGGTGGGGAAAACGAAGATCGAAGGAATGGGCTGTAAAAACATACTCAACGATCCTCACCGCTTGGATCTTCCTCTTAATAGCGATCATAGCCCTGGCTATATCACCGTCAAACATACGTTATGGGGATCTGAATAAAGAGCCGAACAGTCTTTTTCTCGTGCCCTTCCTTTCGATGCAAAATGCGTTTGGTTTTGTCCTTTACTCCCTGCTTGGGTTACCCATCCCTCACGCCATCTTTTCGGCCGCCTTCGCCAGCCTGGGAATCCTTTCGAACAAAACACAAGATTCTACATACGAGATCAGAAAATCAGTACAAGCCATCCTGTTGACACTGCTAATCACTTTCCTGCTGGTTGTCGCGATTCAGGCGCCCACCACGTATCTTTATACCGCGCCTCCAGACCCGCGCGGCCAGTCTCTATCCCGTTTCGTAGTTTTGACTGGTATGGCAATTGCCGCGTGGATAGTTGGCGCAACCGTTTCACCAAAGCTCGGCAGAGGTCTTAAACTTTTACCTGCAATTCTGCTGTTGATATGCTGCGTTTATACAGCTCGAGCAACTTTAAACATCTATCAGCAATTGCCGGGTTTTATGGAGCGCGCACAACAATGGGATGCTAGAGACTCTCAAATCAAAACTGCCGTTGCTCAAGGCATTACGCAAATTGAGATCATTGCCATCGATACAAAAGACATTGATACGCGCGATATCATCCGTTCCGAAGCCTTTGGAAAATGGGTCACAGATGCCTGCGGGGTGAAGTATTATGACGCCGAGGCAATGAGGATCGCGCCGTAGGATTTACGATGGATGGACGTTACCCTTTCTTCCATCTATATGGGTTTTCTTTATTGCCCGCTCTTCTTCGCGCTCAAACCTTGCACATCAAACAAATAAGCGCCCATCAGGTTCTGATCAATGATACAGGTTCCGTCCAACGTCACCAGATATTCAGTGTCACTTTGCCAGGTGCCAGCCTCTACAGGATAAACCGAGCTATCGGGCGCCTCTGGAACACCTGAAAATTGTTCCTGTTTCATGCTTGTTGCACTTCGAAGATCGCCAGCCAGTTCAAAAAATATCAATTTTGAATCTACAAAACAAGCATCTGCAAAACCTGAACCTTCCATACTCGCAATATAATGACTGTTTGGTGAAACGACAAGTCTTCCCATGGATGTGGTGTGAGTGTATAACAAATTCGACTGCCCACTCACTATCTCGATGATCCATAGATCGTCCCGAATCCCCACACCAAATTCTGTTTCCTGGCGCGCCCGGTCCCGGTCAAGAAAAAGAACGTGTTGACCGTCCGGCAGCCAGGTCAAATTTGTAATTTCATTCCCGATGAATAATTCGCGCACATTTTTACCTGTATCCCGTACCAATAATTTTCGGGGATCGTCTGCCTCCGCCACCCATTGCCCATTCGGGGAAGTGACGCGCATCTCTGAAGTTGCATTAACGACCATGAAAGCGGGCCACTCAATTTCTCCGATGGGTTGTGGCTGCATATCGATATAAAGTTCAAGACGATACTTCCCGGATTGAAGACCGATATCAAGATCGTAGACGGAAATATCGCTGATGGATCCGTTTGCGTCATACTTGGAAAAATCCCAGGGCTCTTCACGTGTGATCCACAACACATCGTTGTAATACCAGTCCCGCCTGATCATCATGCCTGCGCGCATATTTTGATAATCCCAGACGGCATACACACTGCGCGTCCGCGCCGGAAATATATTTTGGTAAATATTCCCGCTCACATCCACAGTGAAGCGGGCATTTGAGAACTGCGCGGCTGGCAAATTTTGGATGGGAGTTGTGGAGGTCGATGCTGCAACTGTTGCGCTCGCTGTTGGCGCTGTCACAATACTTCCAGCAGGCGTCAGTGTTTCAGAAGGCAAAGGCTCAGGCGTCAGCACCTCAACATTGAAGGTGCAGGCGGTGATCAGAAAAATATGCAGAGTTAGCAAAGTAGATAATTTTTTCATTCTGACTCCGTTTAAAAAACCATTGTCTTTAAACGTTCGCCACTCCGCCCCTGTTCCAATTTTACAGAACTTTCTGGAATGCCCGCAGTAATTCCCCGCGTTGTTCAAATCCACTTTCGCCCAGATCGGAAATTCCCAGATAAACACGCTTGCGGCATCTGAGCAAAAGCCCTGAGATCAGACGCGCCATCGCTGCCTTGCTGGATTGGACTTCATCCGCATCTGACCAAATTCGGCCAGGTTCCCATGCGCGGCTTAAGACATAGGGATGCGTCAACGGCTGTGACAGTCGCTCGTACCATCCACCTGAGCCGGGGTCGAGCCAGAATTGATAGGTCACGGGTCGGTTCATCATCAGAAAGGAATGTGCAGGTGAGACGAGTACCGCGTCCTTATTATCGCTTCTCCATGATTCCACATAAGATGCAGCGATCACACCGTCTTCCAGCATGGCGATATATTCCCTGCCGAGATCGAAATCAGGACGGTCTTTATTCACGATTGATGGTTCCATCGCCATGCGGAAATTTTTCACCGATTCAACCAGGCTTCCCGCCACGCGAACTGAATCAAAATTGCGATGATACCCAAAGCCTGCCTGTGACAACACCTCCCCGAACAACTTTCGGAAGAAATGATCCAGAGGCAAAGGCATGCCATCACGATAAACAAGCAGCCAGTCACACAGAGTTGTATAGCGATTCCCAACGCTGAACGTGATACGCTCCTGCACATCCGGTTTGATATTATCAAATGAGGTCAGGGCCAGATCGCGCTGGCGATAAACAATGTCCGCCAGCAACTGCGCACGAACGAGATCCAGGCCATCAATGGATTGCATTAGCGCATACGCAATGTCAAACTTCGGGGGATAAATATTCCAGTAAGGATGTGCCAGCGCAGCAAATGTGATCAACGCCTGTGAAGCGGTTTCATCCCGCAAGGACCGCGATGGACGATGCGAACGCCATGGAATGCCGCGGGCTTCGAGTCTGTTTGTGATCGAAAAGCGTAACGCATCTGAAAGATAGGGCGCAAGAATCACAATTTCGGACGGAGAAATTTCTTCCTCTCTGTTAGCGAGCAGAGCCTCAACTTCATCCACGATCACATCCAGAAGTTGAGGATAAAAACGGGATTGAAGAATGGAAAGCGGAGTTCCATCCGGCTTCTGGCTTTCAACCTCTATTTCAAAACTTGGGTCGATCGCTTCCATCAATCCCTCACGCATGTAGGCAACTGCTTCGGTGGCCACAAAAGATTCAAACAATTCAATTTGCTCATCGCAACGCTGACTCAAAACGCGACCCGTTTCCGGGTCCGCGCCGAGGAAATAACGGAATCCGCCGCTGGGGTCAAAGAGAAGCAACGCTGATTCGAAATCTGGCAGCCACTCCCAGAGAATATCATGAGCACGAGCGCTATCTTCTTCCACATTGTCATAGATCAAATGGCGATAATTGCGCGTCAGATAATCACGCACTTGGGGCAGCGGCCACAAAGTGTTTGCAAAGACTTCCATTTGCAGCGAGAAGTCGAGCAAATTATTTTGCAGGCAATACTCACGGAAGCGGTTGGCGGCATCCTGCGCGTCCGCATAGACTCGTCTTTGCACAGCGTCGCCAACATAGGAAGAGTCGAGTCGCGCCGCAATTTCTGTATGCGGGAAACCAATGACAGTGGCTTTATTCAGGTTGTCAATGATCTGGGAATACAAACGGTTCCGATCGATCGTAACAGATTCAAAATAGCCTTCGTCTAACAACGGGCGCACAATATGCGCCATGTAATATTGTGAGGTCTCAAGCGAAAGAAAAATTGGCGGCTGGTCAGGGTTTGAAAACCCCGCAGCCTCTGCCGCGATCGGCCAGAATAGATCCACCATGCGGCGCGCCAGTCCACCCATCGTTGCTGAAGTCACTTCTCCACCAGCAGTTCGCTCCGGGCTGTGAAGCAGATCGAGATATGGCTCCTGCAAGGTCCGTTGCGGCGTGAGCATCAGGATTGAATCGGCGGGCACACCAGCCGCCAGCAAAAAACGCATCCGTTCTACGCCCGCCCTGGTTTTACCCGTCCCAGCGGGGCCAGAGACGAAGAGTTTAGCGTCGAAGGGAGATTCAATAATTCGACGCTGGATGGGTGACAGGTCAGGCATGAAGCGAGGGTACAAGATAGGCAGGATTTTGTCAACACATAAACGCTTCGTTCCCTGGCGACGACGGCCCCCGTTTCGAAACGGCACCTGGCTGTTGACACATCCTCAGCCCGCATGTATAATCTCGTCCGCTTCTGCCTCAGCAGATTTGGAAACGCTGAGGCGGTTGCTTGTAAAAAAACCCCAGCTTCCCCGTTCGCAGGCGACGAGTGAAAGAACTCCGCAGGCATGCGGCGAAGTGATGACTGGAGAATAATAAATGAGATTCGCAATTGTAGAAAGTGGCGGAAAGCAGTACCGCGTCATCGAAGGGCGCACCATTGAAGTGGACCGCCTGGCAATCGAGACAGGTAAAAAATTCGGCTTTGACCGCATCCTGCTTATGGTGGATGATGATGACGTAATGGTTGGAACTCCCATCCTGAGTGACGTTGAAGTCAACGTTACAGTGGTGGATCACACCAAAGGCCCCAAAATTGACCGATTCAAATATCGCCCCAAGAAGCGCATCCGCGTGCGTGGTGGACATCGCCAGCATTTCACTCGCTTACTAGTGGACTTCATCGGAAAGCCCGGTGAAGAGCGCAAAGTGGAAGAGCCCGAACTGAGCAATGTCGAAGTTGTGGATGCACCGGTCAGTTTTGAAGCGGACGATCTAACCCGCATCGAGGGCATTGGTCCGAAGGTCGCAAAAGTTTTAGGCCAAGCAGGCATCTTAACTTTTGGTCGGTTGGCAGAAGCCAATGCGGATGATGTCCAAAAGATCTTGAACGAAGCTGGTTTGAAAATGATGGACGCAACCAGCTGGCCCGCTCAAGCGAAACTTGCGGCTGATGATGATATGGATGGCCTCAAGAAAATGCAGGATAAATTATCGGGTGGTCGCAAGGTCAAAACCGAAAAGAAACCTGCCGCTAAGAAATCAACCAAGAAGTAAAAGTGAGGTAGAAATGGCACATAAAACTGGTGGCGGTTCAACCCGCAACGGACGTGATTCAAATTCCCAGCGTTTAGGCGTAAAGCGCTATGCTGGTCAATTCGTATTGTCTGGCAATATCCTCGTCCGTCAGCGCGGCACGAAGATCAAGCCGGGCCTGAACGTAATGGCTGGCAAGGACGATACTTTGTTCGCGGTCTCAGACGGTATTGTGATGTATGACGTCACACACGGGCAGAAGCGCGTGAACATTGTCCCGCATATAGAGGCATAAGATGAGAGCCGATATTCATCCCACTTATTTTCCCGACGCGAAGGTGACTTGCGCGTCCTGTGGCAAGCAATGGACAACAGGTTCCACCAAAAAAGAATTGCGCGTGGATATTTGCTCCAATTGTCACCCGTTCTTCACAGGTGAAGCCTCGCGTCTGCTCGACATTGAAGGTCAGGTCGATCGCTTCTACAAGAAACTGTCCGTTCGCCAAACCTATGTTGAGCAGCAGAAGGCAAAGGAAGAACTCAAGGGTTCTCCCGAACGCCTCATCGGTGAGCTCGGTCTCGCTCCGCGTGCCGTCGATTCGCTGCAGAAGGCTGGCATTCAGAACGTCGGTCAGTTCCTCGAAAAACTCGGCGCCGGGAACGAAGCAGTCCTGGCGATCCCTGGCTTTGGTCAGGCATCCTTGACCGCTGCAAAGAAAAAATTACGCTCGCTCGGCTATGAAATTCC
>JAXIPJ010000323.1:0-3501 GCA_045402985.1 Anaerolineales bacterium | reverse complement strand
ACAGGCGACCCCAATTTAAAGGCAATGACCGAGGAAAGTAGACTGGCAGAAGCCGCCAGAGATGTGTAATAGATCTGCTGAAAATTACACTCGACCGAAACCAGTCGAAGTTCCCTCCTGAGCCTCCAGTGTGAACACGTTCCAGATGGAGCGTCACTAGTGCCGGACGCAATCCCAGCGTTACATGGGAGGCTGATGTTAGTCAGCACCGAGTGGACTGCGTAAGGCAGTGAACGTGGGTGGTACCGCGAGATGCTTAAGTGCCTCTCGTCCCATTTGTGGACGGGAGGTTTTTGTTTTGTTGATAAACGATATTGAATATTCGAACGTCGATCAACGAATATCCAATATCGATAAATGGAGGCACGAATGCTCGAAAAATTGAACGAGATCGAAAAGAATGCATTGGAAAGTTTAAACTCGATCACCAATCAAGCCGCGCTGGATGCCTGGCGCGTAGCGAACGTTGGACGGAGTTCACCTTTGATGCAGGTCTTTGCTGAATTGGGGAAACTCTCAAAGGAAGAGCGACCCGTTGTCGGATCCGCGGCGAACCGTGTAAAGGTGGCGCTTGAGTCTGCTTTAACGGAACGTGCGGAGGCTGTCAGGGCGGCCGCGTTGGCGAAATCCCTCGAAGAAGATTCGTTGGATGTGACTTTGCCGGGACGTGGGATCCATCTGGGACGCTTACATCCCTCTACGCAACAACTGCGCCGGGTGCTGGATATTCTTGCGGATATGGGTTTTCAGGTTTACACGTCGCCTGAAGTGGAATCGGATGAGATCAATTTCCAATTGCTGAATTTCCCGCCGAATCATCCCGCGCGTGATATGCAGGATACTTTTTTTGTGGAAACAGGCCAGCGCGGCGATAACCCGGTTTTGTTGCGGACACATACATCGCCGGGGCAGATCCATGCGATGCGTCAATACGCCGCGATGGATCCTGATAACCCGCCACCAATCCGTATCGCTCTGCCGGGAATGTGCTTCCGCCATGAACAGATTACCGCGCGTTCTGAGATCCAGTTCAATCAGGTGGAGGGACTCGTGGTGGGCGAGAACATCACTTTTGCGGATCTAAAGGGAACGCTGATCGATTTTGCGCGCAGAATGTTCGGGCAGGATGTGCGCACGCGTTTCCGCGCTTCGTACTTCCCGTTCACCGAACCTTCTGCGGAGATGGATGTGGAATGTTTCGTGTGTGGCGGTAAGGGATGCGCGGTCTGTAAACAATCAGGCTGGCTTGAAATCCTTGGTTGCGGAATGGTGCATCCTGTCGTTTTGCAAAATGGCGGATATGATCCCACTCGCTATTCAGGTTTCGCCTGGGGCATGGGCCCTGAACGCCAGTTAATGCTGCGTTACAAGATCGACGATATCCGCTACTTCTGGGGTAACGACCTCAGATTTTTGGAGCAGTTTTAGTGGAGAAGAGAGATTAGAGAATAGAGAGCAGAGATCAGTGACTTGGAGTTTGGTATGAGTGTTGAAGGACTGAAGCGATTGAAGATATGGGTAAGATCGAAGGATTTTGCCATCAAGATCTATAGACGAGTCTTGCCGTTGCTTCCTGCAGAGGAAAAATGGAACTTGAATCAGCAACTTCGTCGTTCGTCCCTGAGCATCTCGGCAAATATAGCAGAAGGATATGGCCGTTTTCATTATCAGGAGAATGTGCGATTTTGTTACGTTGCACGTGGTTCGTTAGAGGAAACTTTGAGTCACCTAACCTTTGCTCTTGAAATGAACTACATTTCTTCTGAACTTTACTCAGAATTTGAAACGGAAGGTGAAGAAATTGACAAAATGCTGAATGGTTATATTGGGTTCCTGAAGAAAAGCAAGAAGGGAGCTAATGAGCCTGGAGCAAATTATCAGGCACGTGAGGAATCGGCACCTTATATAGCCAACTCATTCGAAGAATTTCTAGACGTTGATGAGACTACTCTCTAATTATCTATTCTCTAATATCTCCAATAAGGAGTTAACATGAAAGTACCTATTTCCTGGCTCAAAGATTATATTGACCTTGATGGTTTGACGGTCGAAGACCTGGCCCGCAAGTTGACTCTGGCTGGACTCGAAGTAGATGAAATTTTATATGCTGGCCTTGAAATGCCAACCCATAAAGACGGCGATAAGCACGAGTTCAAGACCAACGGTATTTCGTGGGATAAGCAAAAACTCGTTGTCGCAGAAATTCGCGAAGTCAAGCCGCATCCCAACGCGGATCGTTTGACTCTGCTGGATCTCTTCGATGGCAAAGAGCAACAAACCGTTCTTACTGGCGCGCCAAACATCTTCCATTTGAAAGGCACAGGCAAACTCGACAAGCCGATCAAAGCCGCGTATGCCAAAGAGGGGACGACTTTGTACGATGGTCATGCAGAAGGCTTACAGCTAATGACTCTGAAGCGGACGAAGATCCGCGGCGTTGAGTCGTATTCGATGGTCTGCTCGGAAAAGGAGCTTGGCATTTCCGAGGAACATGAGGGCATCATTCTGCTCGACGAGGATGCTCCCGTTGGCATGCCTCTTGCAGATTACATGGGTGACGCGGTGCTTGATATTAGCATTGTTCCCAATATGGCGCGTAACACGAATGTGATCGGTGTGGCGCGCGAACTTGCCGCGCTGACCGGGCGTGAACTCAAGAAGCCGGTCATCAAACTCAAAACAGAAGGCCAGGCCATTGAAAGGCTTGTCTCTATTGAAATTACCGAATCCGAACTCAACCCGCGTTTTGTGCTGGGCTTGATCCGTGATGTGGAGATCAGACCCAGTCCCTATCAAATCCAGCGCCGCCTGAGGTTGGCTGGCATGCGCCCCATCAACAACATCGTGGATGCGACCAACTACGCCATGCTCGATCTCGGCCAGCCCCTCCACGCGTTTGATTACGATGTTCTCAAACATCGCTCAGGTAAGAACAATGTAAAGATAATTACCCGACCTGCAAAGGACGGTGAAAAACTTAGTACTCTTGATGGCACTGATCGCAAGCTCACTTCGATGAACGTTCTGGTCTGCGATGAGAAGGGGCCACTTGCGCTTGCAGGCGTGATGGGTGGTTCTGAAAGTGAAGTGTACGATGCCTCCAGGGAAGTTCTGGATGCAACTGCTATGGAAATGACATCCGGTGGAATGCAACTCGGCAAAGTCAGTGTGCGCGGTAAAAGCACAGCCAATATTCTGCTTGAAGGCGCGGCATGGAATTTCATCAACATTCGTCGCACAGCCAAACAGCATAATCTTCCATCTGAAGCGTCCTTCCGTTTTTCGCGCGGTGTGCATCCTGCGCTAGCCGAACAAGGCGTGAGACGCGGATTGCAACTGATGGCGCAATGGTCGGGAGGTAAGATCGCGCCCGGCTTTGTGGATGAATATCCGCTCAAACCAAAAGATCCGACGATCACCGTCACGCCGAAGGATGTGAAACGTTTGCTTGGTATCGATCTCACCGCGAAGCAAATCGCTGAATTGCTTACGCGCCTTGAA
>JAXIPJ010000121.1:0-2247 GCA_045402985.1 Anaerolineales bacterium | reverse complement strand
GACAAAGCGATCGTCTCCGCGTAGGTCAATGTCAAAGGTGTTTTAACTGCGCCAGTGAAGCTTAATTTCCACGTTGAGGGATCGAGTTTAATTTTGCCTTGACCAGGTCCGCTGGTTACAGGGTGATCGTTCCCGGTAAAGGAGCCTGCTTCCCGTGAACCAGTGAATCGACGTGAAGACTCAGGGCTTTGCAGCGATCTGGCTAGAAATTCTGCTGTGTCCCAGGTCGCAACTGATGCGACGCCAAGCCCGATGAGTTTAAGAACTTGTCGCCGCCCGATGAAATCAGTCTTCTTTGGATGAGGCCAGCGGCGCCAAATATGGAGCACGAAGAGCGGTAATAATAAATAAAGTGCGATGCCCCAATGCCACCCAATGGCGGTGTATCCATATCCCGCGATCCAAAGGTATTGCTCGCCAAGGTTCCACTTCCAAATCAACCCATAAATAACGATGAGGATTGTGGCGATTGACGCCACAACAGAGACGACTATCATCACATTGCGGTCGAGGCGTCGGTCCACTCCACGACCCAAGGAACGGATTGAGATGATGGCTTTCCACGGAATGAGGAGGATGAGCGCCCAAGCCGCTATGCGATGGACTTCGAATAAGAAGGATGGGAATGGGAAAAACAAGCCATAAACGCCTGTGAGCATCAGGACAAGTAACAGGCTTAAGATAAGGGTATTGATAAAACGTAGCTGGATGCCGCTCATTAGAGCCTTCTTCCTGCCAGGTAACTACGTGATCATTATATACCCACTAATTAACCGTAGATGATTCTTCTAAACTTTTCTTCATATCTTGGATTCTCGTCAGTGCTGTCTTCGGTGCGGCGGGATTTGAAGCGTTCGATGAGTTTTTCGGCATCCTGCACCTGTGTTTTATGTTCGAGAATCGCGTTGAGCTTAATGTCCCACGTATCGGTAACGTCTATGGTTGCATTGGGTTGGTTGGAAAGCGAGCACCAGACTTCCTTGGGCATGTGTGGTTCGAAACCTTCATCTAGCAACTCGGGGAAGAAGGTGAGATTCCCTGCTGCGGGGAAGACCGCGTCGAGGACAACTTGCCCCGCGGCGCGGTGATCAGGATGGTTAATTCCATACGGGGCAAATAAGGTTTGGGGATCGCAAGTGACGAGGACATCAGGTTTGTATTCACGGATGACGCGAACAACATCCCGGCGTAGGTCAAGGTCTGGGATGAGGTAGCCATCTGCACGGTCCAGAAAACGAACCGAACTTGCTCCAATTACTTTCGCCGCGTTTTGTTGTTCCTCATATCTTAACCCACATAGTTTTTCAGGTGTCATATCTGGCTGGGTGGCAGGGTTGAAACCTTTATCGCCGCAGGTCAAAAGAACATAGGAGATTTCATGTCCTGCTTGTGCCCAGCGAGCCAGTGTTCCACCACAAAAAAATTCTGGGTCATCGGGGTGAGCCAGAATTACCAGAATTTTTTGTGAGGTTTCCCAATGATCAGTTTGCTCTGTCATTTTTCTTTTTTGCTTTGCCGCAGGTGCATCCGCCGCCTTCATGACGGTCACATGGCGCTTCCGATTTTCGTCGCAGGGCTTCGAGCTCGTCCCAGGGTTGCAGGTCCTCGCGCGCGAAGGTTTCAGTGAAACGTTTTCCTTCTTCATTCTCGATGAGCACCATCACTTTGTTGCTCATGGGCAGCACGTCGATCACTTTTCCCTCACCTTTGGGTGTGATGACTCGTTTATTACGTTTGGGAAGTTCCTTGCGGGCCTCCACATATTGCTCATACTCGTAAATGAGGCAGCAGCGTAGGCGTCCGCACATGCCCGTGATCTCGTTGGGTGTCAGCGAAATGCCCTGGTCCTTTGCCATCTTGATTGAGATGGGCGAGAAGTCCGTCAGAAATTGGGAACAGCAACGCGTTTCGAGACCGCAGGCGCCCATGCCGCCAATGATCTTGGCCACATCGCGCGGACCGATCTGCCGCATTTCGATGTGAGTGTTGGGATAGATATTTTGCATATCCCTTTTGAGCGACTTGAGATCCACCTTTTCTTCACTCTCCGTGCTGAACAGGAAGGCGAGACGCGAGCCATCGTAGTTATACTCCGCAGTGACGATTTTGACGCCTGCGAGACGCAATTCAGAGGCGCGTGCGCGACAGTTGATCATGGCTTCGGTCTGTTTGGATTGCCAGGACTGGAGCAGCAGCAGATCGCGCGGAGTCGCCCGCCTCTCCACCGACCTCCAGCCGCCTTCCGGC
>JAXIPJ010000418.1:0-29920 GCA_045402985.1 Anaerolineales bacterium | reverse complement strand
CTCCGTTATGATCCAGGAAAAGCGCGGTATGTTGAAGCACTGGAACATGCTGCTCATTATCATCACCTACGACCTTGTCATCTTTGGCACTTTTCTCACTCGCTCGGGCGTTTTATCATCGGTTCATGCGTTTGCTCAAAGTGCGATTGGGCCGCTCTTCATGGGCTTTGTCGCATTGACGCTGATCTCATCGGTCGGGCTGATCATCTATCGCTGGGACAGTTTGAAATCAGAGACGGAAATGACCTCCCTGCTTTCGCGTGAAGCGTTGTTCCTGCTCAATAACTTGATGTTCATTAGCATTCTGATTGTATGTTTCTGGGGTGTCATCTTCCCATTGATCTCGGAACTCTTCACAGGCCAGACGGTGACCGTCAGTGCGCCATTCTATGAGCGCGCGACGGGGCCGTTATTTGCAGCTTTAATGCTACTGATGGGTATTGCTCCGCTTTCTGCGTGGGGACAATCCACAGTCAAAACACTTGGCCGCACCATCTGGAAACCAACCCTTGGAGCCATGATCGTAACAGCGATCATCTTCGCAACCTATACGCGTAACCTATATGCCATCATTGGATTCTTCCTTGTGGCACTTGTCATTCTTGTGACGCTTTATGAATATTGGCGCGGGGCAATGGCGCGCCAGAAGAGTCAGAATGAAAGCATCTTCATAGCATTCTGGAATCTGACGGCACGCAACCGCAGACGCTACGGCGGCTATATCATTCACCTCAGCATCATGCTGATGGCAATTGGCATATTGGGAATCGAACTCTTCCAGACGGAAACACAAGGCACCGTTTCAACAGGTGAGTCGATAGACATCGCTGGTTATACCGTTCAATATAAAGAAGTGGCTTCGTGGGACGACGTTCCGAAAGGCGTGAACTATACCCGCGCAGTCGTTGATGTATACAGGAACGGCATATATCTTGGCGAACTGCACCCGCGCAAGGATTACTATGCCGACGCACAACAGAACATGACCATCCCTGGCAACCGTTCGACGATGCGAGATGATCTTTACGTCCTGCTTGTGGACTGGCAGCCGATATCATCCACAAGCGCGACCTTCAAGATCTACGTCAATCCGCTGGTGAACTGGCTCTGGCTTGGAAGCCTGCTCTTCCTGGTTGGGATTGTCATCGCTGCATGGCCGGACCGTGAGCCTGAACGCGTTGCTGTGCGGGTGGAGAAACGCGTGGGTCAGGCGAGCGCGGCGGATTGAGGAGTAATTGGTAATTGGTAAAGAATGCATATGAAATTATTACGAATTACTAATTACGGCGACTCATCCCTTTGGGACAAATTACTATTTGCAACCCTTATTGCTTTCATGCTCACGTTCATCCCTCACCTCACTACCTTCGCGCAGGGAACGACGCCAACGGATGACGAAGTAAACAAGATCGCGAAGCAATTGTATTGTCCTGTCTGTGAGAGTACACCGCTGGATGTATGTCCTACAGAGGCGTGCCGTCAGTGGCGCGACGTGATCCGCAGTATGTTGAGTGAAGGCAGAAGCGAAGCTGAGATCAAGCAACATTTTGTGGAGCAATATGGCGTGCGCGTATTGAATGAGCCGCCGAATCGATGGATCAGTTATCTTGTTCCGGGAGTCGCTATTCTTCTGGGCGCGCTCATGCTCTTGCGCGGCTTTCAGACGTGGAAAAAGCCCGTAGCAATGGAATCAGCTTCGGCCGAGAGAGAGGCGGAGCCAGTCCAGGATCAATATATCGCGAGAATGGAAGAAGAACTCCGCAAACGAAATGAGTCATCTCACTGAGACGCACAGTGCGAAAGTTTAGGGTCTCATTGTCCAAAACCCATGTTTTTAGGAACAACTCAGTGGTAAATAAATCTGGGAGAAATTCATGATCGAATCTCCACCCCCGCGCCGCGGCGTTCCCATTTGGGCACAGATCATCGTCTGGGCATTTTTGGTTGGTTTGCTTGCCATCGTCGGGGTTGGACTCAACCGCGCGCAGCAAGGCACTGTTCAACCTGGGCATAAGATCGATGATTTTACGCTGCCTTTGTTTAGTGGTTATGAAATGGACGGTAGGACTGAGGTCAAGATCGAAGACCTGCGCGGAAAAGTCCTGGTCATCAATTTTTGGGCCTCATGGTGCAAGCCCTGTGAACAGGAAGCCGCGGAACTGCAGGCCGCCTGGGAGGAATATGGACCCACGGGCCAGGTCATTTTTCTCGGAGTGGATTATGTGGACACCGAACCCGAAGCGCGTGTTTACCTTAAAAAATTTGATATAGATTTTCCTAATGGCCCCGATCTTGCCACGCGCATCTCTCAATATTTCCGTATTGCGGGTGTGCCTGAAACTTATTTCGTTGATAAGGACGGCGTTCTGCAATATGTGCGGATTGGTCCGTTTACCAGCATTGACCAGATCCGTGAGCAGATCGACCCGCTGCTGAAGTAAACTGAATATGGATATCAACGCGCTCTTCTTTACCCTGGCAATACTTGTTCTTGTGGGGATGTATCTCTATAAACCGCTGGTGGAAGGGCGTGCACGCCGCGTCACCGAAGAGGAGCACGAGCGTTCAACGCTTCTGGCAGAACGCGACCGCGTGATCAACTCTTTGCAGGAACTTGATTTCGATTACAAATTGGGAAAGATCCCCAGTGAAGATTATCCGTTACAACGCGCAAACCTCTTGCAAAAAGGCGCAGACATTTTGAGGAAGCTGGATGAACTCACGCCGGACAATACGCGACTCGATACAGAAACCCGCATCGAGAGCGCTATTACAGAACGCCGCGCGGATTTATCGAATGCAAAGCGCGGGCTCACAGATGACGATCTTGAATCAATGATCGCGGCTCGGCATAGGAGTCGCAAGGAGAAGTCTGCTGGCTTCTGCCCCAAATGTGGCAAGCCAGTGCTGATATCAGATCGATTTTGTCCATCCTGCGGGAAAGCATTAGCATGAAATTACGCCGCGTTATTTTATTCACACTTTTCACGATCGTCAGCGCTTCCTGCAACTTCACATTAGCTGAAGATGTCACTCCCCCTCCGAATTATGTCGCGCCCACCCCCGCCCCAACTTTGGGTCCGCTGTATCCCGTGCAAGCGCCGAGCGTTGAAAATGGCGCGGCCATTTATGTAGAGAAATGTGCGCCGTGCCATGGTGACACAGGTTTGGGCGATGGCGAACAGGGGATTCAACTTGGTGTAACTGTGCCTGCATTTGGCCTGCCAGAGATCGCGCGCCCGGCATCACTGGCGCAGTGGTATATCATGGTGACGCGCGGCAATCTAGACCGCTTCATGCCTCCCTTTACTAGTCTTAACGACCAGGAGCGCTGGGACGTTGTGGCATATGCGATGACGCTTCATACAACCCAGGAGGAAATTCAAAAAGGCAGGCAGCTCTTTGAAAATAATTGCGCGAATTGTTCCACAGAGTTTTTCAAAGATCAAGCAAAGATGTCCGCGTTGAACGAAGTGGAATTGGCGCGCATCATCAAACAGGGAAATGATCAAGTGAAAGCATTCGGAGCAAATCTGGATGAAGACGACGTGTGGGCAGTGGCCGCTTACTTGCGGACTCTCCCGTTTGCGACCCGCTCTGTTGCAATAGCTCCCACGCCTCTTGCTGCAACGGAGCCGGCCACCGTTTCGCAGACTCTGATCCCAGTTGAGACGGGAACCGCAGCCGCTGAGGGGACGCCGATCGAAGGCGCAGCTCGGGCCACAGTCCCGAGTGAAGCGACCACATCCGCACAGCCCGGAGTCGGCACAGTCAATGGATCTGTGGAAAACAAGACGGGCGCAGAGCTCCCATCCAATCTAAAGATCACGTTACGCGGATTCGATGACGGGGCCAACCCAAATGCGACGCCACGGGAAGTCTTGAGCCTGGATGAAGTCGTGGCCACGGATGGCCGGTTCGCGTTTGAAAATGTGGAGATGCCCGACAGTAGAATTTTCCTTGCACAACTAACGCATGCAGGCATTACGCTCCAATCTGATTTTGCAATTGTTGAGCCAGGCGACTCTACATTGACGCTTTCGCCGATCAGTTTGTATGAGACGACAGCCAATGTATCCGGGCTTGTAATGGATGATGCGCGTATATTCTTCAATTATGTGGAAGATGAAATTCGCGTGCTTAGTGCTTATTCATTCCGCAATTTGACGGACAAAATCGTCGTTGTAGAGTCGAAAAATGGCGTGGAAATCCCGTTTATCAAAGTGCCCGAAGGTGCGCAGGTACTTGGCTACGAATCAATGCAGGACAGTCAGCCATTCACTTCCAATGGCAACATGCTGGTGTTCGCTCCAAGCGAACAACCTTATGGATTAATTGTATTTTCTACCCTGGTAAAAAACAGCGAAGTTGAAGTCTCACAGCCCTTTACAGTACCGGTTACCAATCTGGCCGTTTATGTAACAGAAGGCGTGAAAGCAAATGGTGCTCAGCTGACTGATCACGGCCTGCAGGCAGTCAATGCGCTCAATTTCCAAATGTATGCAACAGGGGGGCTGAACGCAGGCGATACACTCACTTTCACACTTTCAGGTGCGCCGAGCGATACATCCGCGGTGGGCTCTGAACCATCCACCAATCGGAATCTTTTGGTTGGTGCGGGGGCACTGGGTATTGCGCTCATTATTGCCGGTGCATGGTTATATATGGGCGACCGTTTCCGCACCAGAGAAGACTTGGAAAGCGATGAAGAGGAGGAGAGTAACGAGGATGACGAGTTTGAAACGCCTGAAGATGTAATGGATGCCATCATCGCACTTGATGATCTGAAAAATGCAAAGAAGATTCCTTCTGATGTATATCGCAAACGACGCGCTGAATTGAAGGAGAGACTGAGAGAGGAGATTGAAGATCAGGGACAACCGTAAATGCGAATTGATAATTCTGCGCAAATCATTTCGTTAATTCTCTAATCTCTATTTTTCAAGAAACCATGATCATCGTTAAAAAACTTGTCAAGCGATTCGGTTTGAAGACCATCCTGCGCGGCGTGGACTTTGAAGTTCAGCCGGGCGAATTTGTGGCGCGACTCGGCCCGAACGGCGCGGGCAAGACGACTTTTTTAAGAATTCTCGCTTCGTTATCTCGTCCGTCTTTGGGGGAAGTTAATATCGCGGGCTATAAACTTCCACAGCAAGCCGCGCAGGTACGTGACCGGCTGGGCGTGGTCTCACATCTGCCGTTGCTTTATGGTGACTTAAGCGCCGAAGAAAACCTGCGCTTCTACGCGCGTCTGTATGGAATTAATAATTACGAATTGCGTATTACAGAAGTTCTGGAAATGACCGGGCTTGAGACACGCCGCCGCGATCTTGTCCGCACGTTTTCACGCGGCATGCAACAGCGGCTCGCCATTGGGCGCGCAGTTCTGCACGACCCGGATGTGATACTCTTTGATGAACCCTATACCGGGCTGGATCAGGATGCCTCGTCCATGTTGGATGATCTCTTGAAAACTGTCGCAGCACAGGGACGCACAATCGTGATGACTTCCCATGATCTTTCGCGCGCCGAAGAGCTCGCCACTCGCTTCGACATCCTGTCCCGTGGAGTCATTGCAGCTTCCACCACGCGGCGACAATTAAAGAAAACTGATCTGCGTACATTTTACAAGCAGGCTCTCCTTGCGTAATAATATTGAACACCGGATGCAGGCTCAGTCTCCGCCAACTCCATCTTTTCTGCGGGCAATTCTTGCCATTGTCTGGAAGGATCTGCGTGCAGAATTTCGCTCGTTCGAACTGGTCTCGTCCATGCTGGTCTTCTCGCTCCTTGTGATCCTCATCTTCAACTTTGCACTGGAACTTGATATAAAAACGCGTCAAACTGTGACTGCTGGTGTGCTCTGGGCAACATTCGCTTTCGCAGGGACGCTGGGACTCAACCGCTCCATGTCGATCGAAAAAGACCGCGGCTGTATGGATGGGCTTCTGCTTGCGCCCGTGGATCGCTCCGCCATCTACTTTGGAAAATTCATCAGCAATCTGGCTTTTATGCTGCTCGTGGAAGCATTTGTTCTACCGATTTACAGCATCCTCTATAACACCAATCTGTTCCAGCCCGGGTTGTTGCTGGTGATCCTGTTAGGCTCGATCGGATACACTGCCGTTGGCACACTGCTGGCGGCCATGTCTGTGCAAACGCGTACACGCGATGTTCTGCTTCCGATCCTGCTCTTCCCGGTTGCCTTTTCCGTGTTGCTGGCCGCAGTCAAAGCCAGTGGAGGATTTCTGAGTAATTCTGAGTTGACAGATATTCTCCTGCCCATTAATCTACTGATTGCTTATGATGTTATTTTTATTGCAGTGGCATTCATGGTGTTTGATATTGTTGTTGAAGAATAATTTCCCTCACCCTACCCTCTCCCAATGGGAGAGGAAAAAAGGATTCACGATGCGACCTAAACCTTTGACACTAAAGATACTTGATGTTATTTCCATCCTTGTATTGGGCATTGCAGCCTATCTGGCACTTGTCGTTGCGCCCACAGAATTGGTGATGGGAGATGTGCAACGCGTCTTTTACTTCCATGTGGGCACGGCATGGACTGCACTGTTGGGCTTCATATTTTCAGCCGTTCTGAGCGTGATCTATCTGGTTACAAAAGACCTGAAATGGGACCGCATTCAAGTGGCGGCCATTGAGGTTAGCCTGGTGTTCTTTTTCATTACGATTGTGCTTGGCTCGATCTGGGCACGCCCTGCCTGGAATACATGGTGGACGTGGGATCCACGTCTCACTACGGCCACGATCACCGAGTTAATTTACATCGCGTATTTCATGCTCCGCCAGGGAATTGATGATCCAGATCGCCGTGCACGCTTCGGAGCGATTTACGCGTTGCTGGGCGGAATCAGCGCGCCGATCACCTTCTTTGCCATCCGTTTGTTTCGTACAATTCACCCGGTCGTTATCGGCGGATCGAATGTGAATGCAGAGGGCGGCTTCAATATGACTTCTGATATGCTCGGCGTTTTCTTCTTCGCTTTATTCGCCTTCACGGTCATCTTCATCGACCTCTTCTGGAACCGCATCCGTCTGGGAGATTTGCAGGAGAAAGTTGAACAGTTGAAGTTGAAAGTTGCGGGTTAAATTCTGCTCAATTTAGAGCCAGGCTCTGACCGAGCTATATACAGGAGATAAAATGTTTCTTCAGGAACCCACACTGGATACTTCAGGCTATATGATCGCTGGCTACGTGGTTGCATTCATCGTTATGGGCCTTTATGTTGCCAGCCTCTACCTGCGATATCGAAATCTAAATCAGGATATGGTGATGCTAGAGGAAATGGATAAACCGGTTGTAAAATTGGGAGAGAGCCAGCCAAAAAAGAAACCGGCGAAGTCTGAAACCAAATCTGTAACCAAAAGGGGACGGAAAAAACAGCCCTAATGGAAATTAGTCCGCTATAATATGAGCGGACTAATTTCTTATGCGCTGGGTTGGCAAGATCTGGGCTGGTGATAATAAAATTCTGCTGTGGATGCTGGCACTCCTGCTGATTCTGGCGGGAAGCGCATTCGCATCCTCCTCCGCTGGGCTTGCCGCGCCGGCCCAGACTCCGCCCGGACCCGACCGTTATTCCGTCATCACTGTTGATTATACAATCTATTACTGGTGGATGATCCGTTGGGGTGAGGACGATGTCGAATGTAAGCTTGAGGTGGACCATGAGGGCCTGCCAACACCCGGGGATATTTACGTGGACTGCGGCGAAGCAATTTACGACAAATGGATAATACAGAAGCCGTGTACCGAAGTCAACCCGGACCTTTGTAAAGGTTTTTATCTCGTTCTAGTGGATAGTGAGCCCGCGCAAAAAGAGGTTTCTACCAAACTTCCGCCGCCCATTGTTCAAGTTACCCTCGAAAATTGCAGCCCGGTTTATACGTCCTCCACAAGTATTTGTGAAGTTGAACCCATTTTGGTTTTAACCGGCATCGAGCCGCTGCCAGACCACACCATTATCGGTATTGAAGGATTGTACGCCGGGCAAACTTTTATGTGTGATCCCGTTTGCAGATTACAACTTCCGATCACTGGTGAAGATGGACTCGTGCTTCAGTTCTGGGCATATTCAAGTTATGGGGATAGCAGTGAAGTATTCAACGCGCTCGTCCGCGTTGCGCTAGCAGACGAGGGAAATCCGGACCGCACGTTCTGGTATGTAGATGTGCTGAGCACGCAATGGGCTGGCGTACCAGTTGCAAGTTGTGTGCAGGCCTGGGGAACATTACCGCCCATTGGCGGCCCACCCGAATGGATCAGTACACCAACCGAAAGTGAGAAGCTTGGCACAGATGTGCCATATAACTATTTAGCCGCCAACCTGATCCGCCAGGGCGCCGTGGATGCAAGCTCATGCCCAAACAACGGCTTGTTGGAGGACGGCGGCGCGTCCGCCTGTGGAATGGATGCCGCGCGCGGAGCAGTCACTCAATGGCAGAATCAGTTTGATAGTATCATCCTGAATGTGGCACAGGATTCAGGAGTGCCCGCACATTTGCTTAAAAACATTTTTGCGACGGAAAGCCAGTTCTGGCCCGGTGCAACTTTGAAAAGCGATATAGGACTTGGTCAACTTACGGAACTGGGAGCGGATACCACTCTATTATGGAATCCTCCATTTTTTCATCAATTCTGCCCGCTAGTGATGGATGCAGGCGAATGCGGTAAAGGATACCTGGGTTTGGACGATGAACAGCAATCCTATGTGCGGCTGGCACTCATTGACGCGGTGAACGCGAACTGTGAAGATTGCCCTTTGGGCATTGACCTGGACCGCGCAAATTTCAGCATCGGTGTCTTCGCGCATACATTGCTGGCGAATTGTGAACAGGCAGGTCAACTGGTGGAGAACCTCACAGGCGGCACAGCAGGCGCATCCGCTACCTATGAAGACCTGTGGAAGTTCACACTTGTAAATTACAATGCTGGGCCTGGCTGTTTGGGCGATGCGATCGAAGTAACCCTGGCAGATAAACAGGAATTAACCTGGGAGAATCTCTCCACACATTTGACGCCTGCGTGCGCGGGAGCGGTTGATTACGTGAACGAGATAAGCAGGTGACGAAGAATAGTTACTTCATAAAAAACTGTGATTAACAAAAAGCGGAGCATCGAGCTTCCGCTTTTATTTTCTGTGCTAAACTAAACGCATAATCTCCCATCATCTCTAATCCCTCTTCCCAACAGAGAGCGGAACTGTCGGAGTAATATGCTCACTCCCATTGAAAAGATCCTCTTCGCAATCGCAACGGTCATATCACTGTATTACACGTATCGCGGGGTGCAACGTATGACCAAAAATATATCGAGTGGACAGGGCAAAGTAGATTGGTCACTGGCGTGGAAACGGATTGGGGAACTCATCGCCAAGGTGATCTTCTTTCAGCCCGTTTTTCGTTTCAGGCTGGGGCCTAGTATTCTCCATGCGTTTGTTGGTTGGGGGTTTTTCATTTATTTATTGGTCAATGTTGCAGATTTGATTTACGCCTACACGGGTTTCAAACTACTGGAGAACACCGGCATATTCGGGGATATTTACAGACTACTGGCAGACTTTCTGGGCGTGGGCATTCTCGTTGGATTGGCATCGCTCGCCTTCCGCCGCTACATACTGAGACCTGCGACTCTGACCACACGCGCGACGACATTGCTTCACCCGAAAGCGCGCACGGGCATCCTGCGTGATTCAGCCATCGTCTCGATCACATTCTTTACCCATAACCTGATGAGGCTGCTGGGAGAATCTTTCCATTTGGCTTTGCCACATGCTGGCATTTATTATTTTGTCGATCCACCCTTGGATCCATGGCAACCTTTTATATCAACCTTTGCACATTTCCTGATAAATCTGCATATGCCTCAAACCCATATGGAAGTTGCCGAACATGTCGCGTTTTGGTTTTCCATTGGTGCGGTGGTCGCGTTCCTCCCATATTTCACATATTCAAAACATATTCACCTTTTCCTTGCTCCAATTAATTTTGCATTGAAGCCTGAAAGAAAATCCATCGGGCAGTTGAATTACATTAATCTCGATGATCAATCCATCGAACAATTCGGCGCGGCGCAGATGAAGGATCTGGGCTGGGAACAGATCATGGATAGTTACGCCTGCATCCAATGCTTTCGCTGTCAGGAGGTTTGTCCGGCGTATAACACCGGCAAGGTGCTTTCCCCAGCCGCGCTCGAGATCAACAAACGTTATCACCTGAATTATGACGGCGGTGTGGATGTGCCCATGCTGAATATGATCTCTGAAGAAGCTGTGTGGGCCTGCACCTCCTGCGGCGCATGCGTGGACATTTGCCCGGTTGGCAATGAACCGATGCGCGATATTCTGGATATCCGCCGCAATCTCACGATGATGGAAACCCGGTTTCCGAAACAATTAGAAAACGCATTCAAAGGAATGGAACGCAATGCCAACCCGTGGAATGTTTCACAGGCAGACCGCATGAAATGGGCAGAAGGACTAGATATTCCGACCATCGAAGAGAATCCCAAACCCGAGATCCTTTGGTGGGTCGGCTGTGCACCTGCAACGGATGCACGCGCCCAAAAAACCGCGCAAGCCTTTGCGAAGATATTAAACACGGCAGAAGTGAATTACGCAGTGCTCGGGCGAAATGAATCCTGCAATGGTGACTCAGCGCGCCGCGCAGGACGTGAAGATATATTCTTTGGGCTGGCTTCACAGAATGTTGAAATATTGAACGAAGTCAAACCGAAACGGATCGTAACAACCTGCCCACATTGTTTGCATACGATCAAAAATGAGTATCCCGCCTTCGGCGGGAATTACACTGTGATCCATCATACACAGTTGATCAATGAACTGGTGGGTGCGGGAAAGATCCAAATGAAGCTGGATGGCGATATGATGAAGATCACTTATCATGACCCATGCTATTTGGGGCGGCATAATAAAGTGTTCGACGCGCCGCGCGAAGACCTAACGTCAGCAGGAGTGGAAGTGATCGAAATGCCGCGCAATTCAGCCAAGTCCTTCTGCTGTGGGGCGGGCGGTGCGCAGATGTGGAAGGAGGAGGAGCAAGGCACAAGTCGCGTGAACGCCACGCGCTTCGCGGAGGCAAAATCCACTGGCGCGGATACTTTGGCAGTGGGATGTCCCTTCTGCATGACGATGTTAAGCGACGCATCCAAAGCGGACGGAGGCAAGATGCAAGTAATGGATGTGGCGGAAATTGTTGCAAAACAAATGAAATAGGAGGTTTGAAATGAAGGATACCATTCGCACGCTTAACCCCGAGAAGAAAAAGGGAGTGAATATCAGCAAGGAAAAATATGAAATTATTCGCAAGGCGATTTTAGCCACATTGAATGCTCAGAAAGAAATGACCTTTATGGATCTGTCGCGTGCGGTTGAAAAGCAGGTGAATGGTACATTTGAAGGTTCAGTAATGTGGTATGTAACTACAGTGAAATTAGACCTTGAAGCGCGCGGGGAGATCAAGCGCGTGCAAAATTCGAGGCCGCAACTCGTCAGACTTCGATAAAAGCAAATCTTTACACAAGCTCAAGCCGCCGTCCCCGGCGGCGAATTTCAATCCTGCGCCGCCCCATCGGGGATGCTCCGGGAAGGATGGCGCAGGGAGCACCCTTGGCATAAAAACCTCATTTTCTCAGTGGTCTCCCCTGGCACCACCTGCGATTTGCTAAGCAAATCAGGCAGGTATGCGCCAAAATACTTTCACAAGAGGTCTATTGTATAATTTGCCGACTCCAAAACGAGGAAAAACCTGCGTGAGATTCAAGTCATCCATCTTCATTTTTGCCGCCTTCTTTCTGGCGGCTTGTTCCAGTACATCTGCAGAGGCGATTCCCACACTTGACACGACTCAACAGCAGGGACAATCCGTTTTCAATCTGCGTTGCGCGCAATGTCATGCACTCGCCAAAGATACAATTGTGATCGGTCCATCCCTGGCAGGGATCGCCACGCATGCGCAGTCGCGTGTCCCTGGGTACGACGCCGAGGCTTATCTCGAAAGATCCATCTTGATTCCGGATGATTACCTTGTTGAAGGCTTTGCCAACACCATGCCCACAAACTTTGGCAAGGAACTGACCAGCGAAGAACTTACCGCGGTGGTTGCCTACCTGATGACGTTGAAGTAAGAATTTTTAGGAGCATATATGAAACTTTGGATAAAACGCATCTTCCAAATTTTTGGCGTGCTGGTGCTCAGTGGCATTCTCTACGCCGCCTTCGCACCCCTGCCCTTCGACCCCGAACTCCCCAAAGAAAAATGGGGCGCAGGCGCCAGCAGTGTGCTCCCCGCGCACAGCGGATTGCAACGCGAGTTCCCCGAGCTCAATGGCGAGACTTCTCCCGAAAAAGCCGAACTCGGACGCATGTTGTTCTTCGACCCGATCCTCTCGAAGGCTCAGGATACCTCTTGCGCGACCTGTCATAACCCCAGCCTCGGCTTCAGCGACGGACTCCAGACCGCGAAGAATCTTTCGCGCAATAGTATTAGTTTGTGGAATGTGGGGTATGAAACCGACGTCTTTTGGGATGGACGCGCCACGTCGCTGGAAGAGCAGATGTTAGTGCCGCTTCTCGAATCGACCGAGATGGCTGGTTCTCCTGAAGAGATCGAATCCAGGCTGAAAGCGATTCCCGCATACGTCTCGCTGTTCGAAGATGCTTTCGCCAGTGGGGCAGATTCCGTTACGATGGAAAATGCACAATCAGCGATTGCATCCTTTGAACGGACTCTCATCACAAATAACAGCCCATTCGACAAATATGCAGCAGGCCAGTTTGACGCGCTGACTGCACAACAACGCCGCGGCTTGAATCTGTTCCGCTCTGCAGCGACACGTTGTTTTGAATGTCACGCCGCGCCCACATTTGGCGCGGACGATTTCTTCGTTACGGGCGTGCCTGATCTGGTTGGACAGGAGCACGACGCGGGACGCGCTTCCGTTTCAGATGATGGCAAAGACGGCGCATTCAAAGCACCCACTCTGCGCAACGTCGCTTTGAGCGCGCCCTATATGCACAATGGCGCCTTCGAAACGCTCGAAGAAGTGATCGACTTCTACGCAAATGGTGGTGGCAGCGATCGAGGCATCGCAGTGGATAGGCAGATCATCCCCATGGAATTGAGCGCACAAGAGCGGGAAGATCTCGTCGCGTTCCTGTACGCGCTCACAGATGAAAGTGCCATACCCGATGTGCCCGAATCTGTCCCGTCTGGGTTGCCAGTTGTGGAGCAGGTGGCGAACCCGGCGCGCGAAGTTGTCAAACAATATAACGTTGAAGTCACGGAATCCGGAATAAGTCCAGCACATGAGCCGACGACTGCCCGCGTGGGTCCGAACGAATCCATTCAGCAGGCAGTCGACCGATCCGGCCCCGGTGATACGATCGAAGTGCCATATGCGATTTATCATGAATCAGTGGTGCTGGATTGGAGCGATGTCACGCTGATCGGTATTCCAAATGAAAATGGTGATTGGCCGGTGATCGATGGTGAAGGCACGCGCTCAGATGGGGTCATTGCTTCGGGAAATAATTTTGAGATGGCATTTTTCGGTGTGAAGAATTACACGTCGAATGGCGTTCTTGTTGAAGGCGCGACGGATGTTTACCTGCACGATATGTATATCGAAAATACGGGCGTGTATGGAGTCTATCCCGTGCGATGCACTGATGTTTTAATGGAACGCATCGAAGCCACACTGATGAATGACGCCGCCGTCTACGCAGGAAAATCTGAGAATGTTGTCATCCGCGATACAGTGACGTACGGCAATGTGATTGGTATTGAATTGGAAAATACTGTCAACGGCGAGATCTATAACAATCACGCATATGACAATACGGTCGGCATCTTTGTTGACCTTCTGCCGCAATTGCCTTCAAAGGTTTCGTTGTATACAAAAGTTTATGATAATGTTGTGGAGAACAATAATGGCGAAAACTTTGCGAGGCCCGGCAGTTCGCCCGCGCTGATCCCGCCAGGGACAGGTATGCTAATTCTCGCCGCGGATGAAGTGGAAATTTACAACAACACCATCACAGGAAACAAAACGGGCGGTCTGGCTGTATTCAATCTGGGAATCGGGTTCGCCACTAATGAGATCGATGTGGGACCCAACCCTGAACATGTGTATGCCCACGATAACATCTACGAAAACAATGGTTATGAAGCTGACCCGTTCGTCAAGAATATGCTCGGCCGCGGCTTCGATATCATCTGGGATACAAAAGGAGCGGACAATCATTTTGACGAAAAAGTTTCATCATCGTTCCCGCCCATTTTGCCAAAGAGCAGCTGGCCTCAGCCGATCTATAATTTGTATTGGAGAGTGGTGAACTTTGTGGTGGGGCTGGTAGGTTGATTTGCAAGGAGTAAATAGTAATTGAAGACCAGGTTTCGAGATGAACCTGGTCTTTTTTATTCGCGCTGAGCGAAACGACGAGTGTCTTTTAAGGAGCGCAGACGAAGCGAAAGCCCTCCTAATAATATGCGCTTCGTCTGCGTTCACCGATTGGTTCGCTCCGCTCGGCGCGAAGGCGATTAGCTCAAAATTAAAACAAAAGCGCGCAAGTTTATTACCTTACGCGCTCAATCAATCCAAATTTCCACTTTCTATTTTCTCTTCTCTATTTGATAAGCCCCAACTTCTTCCCAGCTTCGCCAATGACGTCCATGGCGCGTTCAATCTCGCTGGGATCATGCGCGGCAGTGACGGTGGCACGCAATCGCGCCAGCCCTTCCGGCACGGCAGGTGAAGCGACAGGCAACACAAACACATCGTTGTGTTGGGCTTCGCGCGTCATGGCAAAAGCCATGTCATCATCACCACACAATATCGGGACGATGGCAGTCTCGGTCAACATGGTATCGAAGCCCAGTCCTTTGAGTCCGCCAATGAATTGTTTGGTGTTTTGATTCAAACGTTCAATGCGCCAGGGTTCATCAAGAATGACTTTGAAGGCTTCATTGGCGGCCGCGGCTTGCGCGGGCGGTAATGCCGCGGAAAACATATAGGCGCGACTGGCATGGCTCAGATAGGTGATGATCTCCTTGCGTGAGGCCACGTAACCACCGACAGAAGGAATAGTCTTGCTCAACGTGCCCATCTTGATGTCAATCACATCGCCAAGACCAAAATGCTCTTCGATACCGGTGCCGGTCCTTCCCAGAACGCCCACAGAATGCGCTTCATCGATCATGAGCCAGGCGTTATATTTCTTCGTCAACTCAAGCACTTTTGGAAGATCAATAATATCGCCGTCCATGCTGAACACGGAGTCGGCAATCACCATTTTGGTAACATCCTCAGGTGCATTCTTGAGCAAGCCTTCGAGATGCTCCATATCGTTATGTCTGAAACGGCGGAACTCCGCGCCGGACATCAAACAACCATCCACAATGGAGGCGTGGTTCAATTTATCCGAAAACACGTAATCACCGCGCCCCATCAGCGATGAGACGACGGTCAGATTGGTAACATATCCCGATGAGTAAGTCACTGCGGCTTCTGCATGCTTAAAATTCGCAATCGTCTCTTCGAGTTCCGTGTGGAGCGTCAATGTGCCAGCCAGCATGCGGACACCGTTCGTGCCAGTGCCGAATCTATCTACAGCTTTCTTCGCGGCTTCGTTGATGCGCGGATGTCCGACCAGGCCGAGGTAACTGTAAGAAGCATACATCCCCATCTCACGTCCATTCACGCGCACCTTCATCCCCGGCAGAATCTCAGCCACAGGCATGTTTAGATAGTATAGATCGTTGGCTTTTAGCCTTGCAACCCGGTCGGTAAACGCTCTGACACGGCGGGTTAGGGAATCATCTGTGTTGTGAAAATCCATAAGGGGGACCTCCCGAAAAAGATTGGCGTAAGTTTAGCCGAGGGCTGCCTGCTTGTCTAGTTGCAACCAACTTCAGAAGTTTTATGAACTACGGAAGTCTATAATTTCACTGGCTTATTGGCGCGTGCAGATTCAAGCAATGCGAAAATTGCAGCGACATTGGCACGCGAATCGTCCAGCGAAATACGCGGAGCCTTACCATGCAAAATCGCATCTGCCATATCCTCCACCTCGCCAATGTACAACTCCTGTCCCTTCACTTTTATGGTCTCAGTTTTATCGTCGTGCGTGATAAAAATTTTCTCGTTTACTTCAGGTTTGAAAGGCTTTGGGACACTTAATGTCGCCTCGCTTCCAACAATTTCCATGAATGAATGGAACGGGATGACAAAGCTGGAGTCGAATTGCGCGTGGACTTCATTGGCGAATCGCATCTGCCCGATGAAGGTCTCATCGATTCCTGTTTCCCCTGTAACCTGCCAGCCAAAAACTTCAAGCGGATTCTCCCCGAGGACCACGCGCGTATAACTGATGGGATAACATCCGATATCCCAAATGCTTCCGCCGCCCATGGCGGGATCAAGCAGACGAATATCGTCTTTGCGGGAGATAACAAAACTAAAAGAACCGCGGATCAGTTTCACATTCCCAAGTGAACCACTCTTGACGATTTCCTGCACCTTGAGCGTCTGCGGGTGATGGCGGTACATGAAAGCCTCAGCGACCAGACGTCCATATTTTTGAGCCGCGGTTTTGATCGCATCCACTTCATCCACATTCAACGCGAGCGGCTTTTCGCACAAGACGTGCTTGCCCGCCTCAACAGCCTTGATCGTCCATTCGGCGTGCAGATGATTGGGAAGCGAATTGTAGATGACGTCAATTTCAGGGTCTGCGAGCAAAGCCTTGTAAGAGCCGTGAGCACGCGGGATCTTCTTTTCGCGCGCGTACGCATCCGCAGACTCCTGTGAACGTGAAGCAACTGCCAATAAATGATTGCGTTTTGAAGCTCGTAAGGGTGTGATCAGAGCACGGTTAATGCGCGCAGTGGAAAGCAATCCCCAGTTGAGAATTTTAGTCATATGGTTTTCCTTTTCAAGGATGGAGGCTGGAATTACCGCTTGTCTCACTGATCAGAAACTTTTTGAATGGATTTGTCAGGCAAATCTGAACTTCAAGTTTATATAATTCTGCGGCACTCTGTAAAAAAAACAAGCCCTGCGAGAATTTCATTCTCGCAGGGCTATTCTATCCTATTGAAATCATTAGGTGACAGTCACCTGGCTTTGGGCGCTTCGCTTGGGCTGAAGCCTGTATCACGAAGTAGTCGCGAAGATCTCAAATTCAGTAAACTCAACCGGCGCGACGAGGTTGGGATACAGAATACTGGTAAAGCGATTTACCGCTTCAGAGTTGGACTGAAGTTGGCGCGCATTTTCATCGCGGAAGATGAAGTAGTGTAAAAAATGATTCGGATTTTCTTTTTCCTGCAGGGATGTATAGAGCAAGGTTTCTGACTCGTTTGCGCGGACGTAATCTACAAATTTGCGAATAACCTGTTTGCAAGCTTCCAGCGCGTCATCGCGAACGACGAAGTAGGCAGTTTGATGGATGGTCATGAGGCACCTCTGAATATGCAGATTATACGCCTAAGAGTCATGTCATTGCGAGGAGTGTTCTTTGCGACGAAGCAATCTCCTATACGGTTTTTGGAGCTGTCTTTTTGGAGATTGCTCACCTGCACTGCGCCAAACGCAGTGAGGTGCAAGTGTCGCAACGAACGCTCGCAATGACATGACTACGAACAAAACTTACAGCCTCGCCTCTCTGCTTCGACGATAGCCTGATCACTGGACCAAAAGAAGTTTTGCTCACCGATAGCTTCGACCAATCCCCCGCGTTCCATCATTTGCCGCGCGTTGTCGTGGACTCCAGCGAACATCAATGTGCCATCTTGTTTTTGCAATCTTTCATGCAAGCGATGGATGGCTTCAAGTCCTGCAGTATCAATCAGTGAAACGCCGCGCATGGAGAGTATCAACGCGTGCGTAGCACCGAGATTCTGAAAGGCTTCGTTGAATTGACCAGTCGCCGCGAAAAATAACGGACCCGTCAGAAACGCCACGCGCACATGTTTGCATTTACCTTCGGTCTCGATCCCCTTCTGTTTAAGTCGCTCAATGTCCACTTCCTGAACATCGATATCAATGCTGGCGATCTTATTGAGGAAGACCGCGCCCGCGAGAAATGTGCCGATCAAAATGGCTTGCGTTAAATCCAATATTACTGTTGCGAGCATGGTAATTGTGAAGGCGATCATGTCTGTCTTGAAGCGGTTGCCGAACATGAACTTGATCGAGGGCCACTCGTTCATGCGGACAGCGGTCACCATCAACACGCCGGCCAGCGCGGCTAATGGGATGCGCGCCATAAACGGTGCAAGCAGGAACATCGATAGCAACAATCCAATGGCATGGATGATACTGACGAGACGAGTCTGCCCGCCTGATTTGATACCAACACTGGAGCGCGCGATCGCGGCTGTGGCAGGGACTCCGCCGAAGAACGGGATGAGCATATTGCCTACACCCTGCGCGACAAGTTCCTGATTTGCCTGCATGCGCACACCAGTCATGTTCGAGCCGACTGCGCCGCATAACAATGATTCGACTGCACCTAACGCAGTGATGGTCAGAGTTGGTGCGATGAAATCGGGTAGATTACTCCAAGGGATATTCGCAAGGCTGAGGCGAGATTGGAGAATTAGAGATTGAGGGATGAGTCCGATTGTTGAGGTAGACCAGTTCAAGGTCCAGTTGAGAAGCGTGGCGAGGATGATGCCAAGAAGCGAAGCGGGGAAGCGCGCGTTCCATTTCGCGGGCCAGAACAGCATCGTCGCAATGACGATTAATCCGAGAATTAGCGATTGAAGATCCGGAGTGAATCCGCCGTTGAAATATCCGATGAACTTACCCGCAGCAGTTTCAGTTGCGGGAGTCTGGATGCCCAGCAGGTTGTCGATCTGGCCGATAAAGATGATGAGGGCGATGCCTGAGGTGAAGCCGCCGATGACGGCGGAGGGAATGAAGGCGATGAAGCGGCCGAGGCGCAGGAGGCCGATGACGAGCAGCAGCGCGCCCGAAAGCAAGCCCGCCACCCAGATGCCTTCGAGCCCGTAACGTGTGACGAGCACAATGAGCACTGCGGACATCGCGCCTGTTGGCCCCGAAATCTGATACGGCGCGCCCGCCAGCAACCCCATAATGAGGCCTGCCAGGATGGCAGTGACCAAGCCTGCCGCAGCGGACGCGCCTGATGCGACCCCAAACGCAAGTGCCAACGGAAGTGCAACCGCGGCAACAGTCAGGCCTGCGAGCAGATCCTGTTGAAATTTGGCGAATGAATACCCGGAAAACTCGTCGCGGTACAGACGAGCGAGGCTTCTTCTTGGCATAAGTTGTTCTCCGAAATAAATAGATTCACAAAGGCTCGGTGCTCCCCCAAGCGTCCTTTGTTTGTCAACGAGATTTTATCATAAAGGGAATCAAATATTTTTTATCTTTCAGACTGCTATAATCTACACGGAGAACCGACAGGAGATGTTGATTGAAAGATAAATTATTACCCGCAGTCAGAGTATTAAATTCTTTCCTTGATCAAACAAGTGTGCTCTGGAATGAAAATGGCGAAACCCCTGTTCCGAATTCACAAGCTGATTTGGAGTTGGAAAGTTTCTCGCGTCGAGAGTCTGTTGCCATCGCTTATTCACAAGCAGGAATGCTTTTTGAAGCAGCAGCCGATTATTCTATGGCTCTTGTTAAAACACTCACGCTGCCCGCGATGACTATTGCGCCATGGGGAATTACCCGAAGCGTTATGGAAATGTCTGCTCTGGCTACATGGTTATGGGACACAAAAATCCATTCATATCAGCGGGTACAAAGAAGTTTGGCGTTCTGGCACAAAGGTCTTTTAGATGAGCTAAAACTTGCCAAGAAATCAGAAGGGTTTTTAGACCCCAAGAAAGTTATTGCACGATTAAATTATGTAGAGCACATTGCCTTAGAATTAGGTATGGGGAATATCGTAACCAAAAAAGGCAGAAAAGAATTTGTTTTTAAGAAAGAAATGCCAACCAATACGGAAGTAGTCACTGATATGCTGAATAAGGAACAAGAATATCGACTTCTATCGGCAATGGTACATGGACGCAATTGGGCATTACAATCTTTAGGGTTTGAAATGGTTAAAATAAATCAGACGATTTTCGAAGGAGTAAAAGGCGGGCACTTAGAAAAGAATTTAAACATTTCGAGCATCAACTATTTATGCACTTCTGCTTTGACATCCATTGCAAGTCCGATATTAACGAAGTTCAAGTTATACGGATGGAACGCAAGACGTATAGCAATACTCATAAAAAGAAATCAGAACGAACTGGTTAAAATATAAGAAGACAATTAATTGAGAACTCTGAGATTTGTGAAATCTCCCAGTTCTGTTGCTATTCGTTTCAGCTGAAACGCAACAATCGGAATGGGGCGGTGCGGGGAGGAGAATCGTTTGGCTACACGAGGAAACCCAATTCGTAGAAGTCAGAAAATTACAATTGCTTCTCCCACTCCTTCTCCGCAAGAAATGCCTTCATCAACCCGCGTCCCTTATATTTGCCGCGTAAAGGATGTTCAGTCGCGCGCACAGTCACTTCTACGGTTTTGCCCACGTGAAATGGCAAACCTTTGATGAAAAGATTTCTACCTTTGGGGACATGCGTTCTAATGCGATACGTCTTCTTCATGGAGCACTTCGTAATTGTATTGTACAACAAAACTACTTAAGTCCACCCACAACATTCGACTCTACGAATCATTCGGCTGAAACACAACAATTGGAATGTGGCGTGAAGTCATTTTTTGATAGCGCAAATAAGGCGGGTGTCGCTCGATGGCGAGTTTCGACAGGCGGACGTATTCATCTCCTCAAACAAAAATCGGAGCCTTACGACTCCGATCAGACTGCAATTGCCTGTTCTTTTATGATCTGTTCCCAAAATGGCATAACCTTGTTCAATTTGATTTCACTGGGGGTAAAACCCTGCGCCTGGACAGGTTCCAAAATTCTGGCTGATGCAATTCCAAGCAGTTCCAATCGCTCGCGATGATTATATTTTTTCCAATCACTGGAAATCACAATTAAATCAACATCGCTTCCTTCACGTGCTGTCCCGGCGGCTTGTGAACCATAAAGCAAAATACGCGCGGGACGAATCCCCATCTTTTCGAGCTGGGCGCGGTATCGCTTGATTATTTGCTTAAGTTCGGGTGTTGTTTTAACCATTTGATAAGTTCCGTAGTTTGGACTAGATAATCTTTGGCAACTGATTCTGGATATTCTTTCAAGGAACGCTGTAAATCATCGGGTAACGAGTGGGAATACTCGCTGTGTTGATTTTACCCATGAAATCCAGATAGTTTTCAGGGAGTTCCAGCTCACATTTCTTGACCAGGTAAATCAAATCGTGCGTTTTAATTGGGACAGTTTGGGTTACTTCTGCAACATGAGCTTTGAGTATTTTCTCTAGCGCAAGATGACTAAGGAAGACAACATATAGATACCGCCCTGTCGCCAACATGTGACGGGCAGTGTCTAAATCGTAATCGGTGAGAGCAATCCAATTCGCGGTGTCCTTACGCATTCGTGAAGATATTATACCCCGCGACGATCTCTCCCCTACGATTCAGTCGGTTGAAACACAATAATAGGAATGTGGTGCGCGGTCATCTCCTGGTAGCGCAAATAAGGAGGGTGTCGCTCGGTGGCGAGTTTCCACAGGCGGACATACTCGTCTCCCTGCGCATCGTGGGCTTCGAAGGGAATCGTCCGTCCGTTGACTTGTAGCGTCGCACGCGGGTTTTTCTGCTTATATAAATTTCTTTCCTCGAATGAGTCGATGTTTGTGCTTCTACCGCTTGTCTCATTAATAAGTAAACTTTTTGAATGGATTTACAGGTTAAAATTCAAACTTTGAGTTTACCTAATTCTGCGGCGCTCAGTAAAGTTACGTCTTGCTGTTTAAATCCTGGAAGAATGTGCGAATGTCGCCAACGAGCTGTTCGGGTGCTTCCATGGATGGAAAATGACCTCCGCGGTCATGCTCGTTCCAGTAAGCGATCTTTTTCTCCGGGTCAAGCATCCGGCGCACGAGAGGCTCTTTGCCAAACGAAACAAATCCCTGGGGTCTATTGTGTGTTTGGCCCCATGCGGTGGCAGCGTGCATGGATTCGTACAGAAAGTGAGCTGCGCCAGCTCCACCCCGACCAAACCAATAAATACATACATTGGTCAGTACCTGGTCTATATCCACCGCATCGTCAGGCAGTTCCATAGTGGGGTCAGTCCACTCTTTGAACTTTTCTACGATCCAAGCCATCTGCCCTACTGGCGAGTCTGTGAGACTGTATGCGATAGTCTGCGGGCGTGTTGCCTGAATTTGAATGTAACCAAAGTCTTCTCTTCGGGCAGCCTTCATTTCCTCAAGAAGTTTTTTCTCGTCGTCAGTTAAATGATCGTTCGGTGGGGTGAATTCAGTGGCGATTGCTCCAGGATCAGTGGGGATTAGGGCGCCGATCACACGCTTCCCAGCTTGAATGCATAGCTGCTCGCAAATGCCCGCCCCTACGTCACCTCCATGCACACCATAACGCTCATAACCAAGCTGGCGCATGATTTGATCGAAAGCTTTCGCCATTCGACTGATCTCCCAGCCTTTACCCGTAACAGGTGTCGAGAAACCAAACCCCGGCAGTGAAGGTATGACAAGGTGAAATGCTGGCTGTGTCCCGTTGCCTGAGGTGCCTGGGTTGACCAAGGGATCAATCATATCAATGAAGTCGACGAACGAACTTGGATAACCATGAGCCATAAGCAAAGGGATAGCATTTGGAGCAGAGGAGCGCACGTGCAGGAAGTGGATCGGTTGCTCATCAATCTCGGTGATAAATTGCGGGAATTTGTTTAACTTTGCTTCCTGTCCACGCCAATCAAATTTTGTACTCCAATAGTCAGCGAGTTTTTTGGTGTACTCCGACGGCATGCCGCGCTTCCACCCCTCGCCAGGGATCTCATCCGGCCAGCGCGTGCGTTTGATCCGGTCCTGCAAATCTTTTAGCTCTTTTTGGGGAATCGCAATTTTGAAAGGTCTGATATTCATGTTATCTCCTCTAAATGGTATCAGTACTTCACGAAAGCTGAAAGAATTCCCGAAAACAGGGTGCTCTTAATTATTTCCTGATCTACTGCGTATGAATATAGAGCCCTATTTTATTTAGGATGTTTTCGCTTGTCTTGAACGTAGGCGACTCAATCTCTACATGTGCTGGCCTTTGAGCTCGCGAAAAAATTCGCGAAGATCGTTGCGCCATACCTCGGGCACGGTCAGGGCAGCATAGTGGCCACCGTGCGGATATTCAGTCCAGCGCACGATATTATTACTCTCCTCGCCATATTTGCGGATAGCAATATCACCATCCTGAAAGACAGCGACGGCGGTGGGTACACCCGAATTTGCCTTGGGTGCCCAGGCACCTGGGTCGTGAGCGTTCTCATAATACAGCCGAATGCTTGAAGCGGCAGTACCGGTAAGCCAGTAAATCATGAAGTTTGTTAAAAAGCGCTCCCCAACTTCTTCCGGGTCCATCAATTGCGTCATCCAGGCCATCAGGCCAACCGGCGAATCGGCCAGAGCATAAGCCGCCAGCTGCGGCTGATTGGACTGCAGCAAGTTAAAGCCGAATTTTACCTGCAGGAATTCCTGCATGATCTCCAACCGTTTCTTTTCGGCTGGCGTAAACGTTGCGAGATCGGCTTCGTCCACCGGACCCATCGGCATAAAGCCCATGGTTGCGGCGTTGAGGTGCAGGCCAATGAACTTCTCGGGTGCCAGGCGGCCCATCTCGGGACCAATGATCGCGCCAGCGTCACCGCCTTGCACGGCAAATTTATCAAAGCCCAGACGGCCCATCAGTTCGATGAAAGCCGTGCCCATACGGATATTGTTCCATCCGGCTTCTTTGGTGGGGCCAGAAAAACCAAACCCAGGCAAGGAAGGGATGACCACGTCAAAGGCATCCTCCGCCTCGCCACCGTGTTTTACTGGATCCGTCAACGGTTCGATGTGATGAAGGAATTCGACGAACGAGCCCGGCCAGCCGTGAATCAGCATAAGCGGGGTGGCGTTCGCTTCCCTGGATTTCACATGGATGAAATGAATAGTTTGGCCGTCGATTTCGGTCTTGAAGTGCGACAGCTTGTTAAGCTCTGCTTCTTTTTTGCGCCAATCGAAGCGAAGTACTTTTCGCGCCAGACTCTTTATGTTGGCAAGTTCTGGTCCGCCATAATTCTGCCCGCTAATCACAGCCGGCCAAATCGTTTTTTTGATGCGCTCGTGTAAGTCATCTAATTGTGCCTGCGGGATTTTTATATTGAATCGTTTAATATTCATGTCATCTCCTCTAGATTGTAAGAACATAGAATCTTATTGTATTGGAGATGTTTTGGCTTGTATTGAACGTAGACGACTCAATCTCTAAACCCGTTCGCCCCTGATTTTGTTCCCCATGGGAGTAAAGCCCGTAAAGCGTTTGAGCATGCGGATCATGTGTGGAAGGTCCGCATAGCCCAATTCATAGGATACTTCAGCGAGCGGCATACCTTGTAGCAGTAGATCTACTGCCTTTCGAGCAGACATAATCTGTTTAACCCGTCGCGGCGACATTCCGATTGTCGTGGCAAAGTGCCGTTGGATGGAACGCACGGACATGTTCACAGCCTTGTTTTCAAGTATATCCATGATCACAGGATCAATACTGAGCAAGCCATTTTCTGCCATCTTGGCTAAAAACTCATCGATACTCTCGTATGTGGGTAACTTCCAGGTCATCCCCTGCAGTACGAATGTATCTTCTGCAGGCATAGGTAAGGCTTGGGTCACATTGATCATGTCAGCCACGGAGATATTTGTAAAGATTACCCCAGATTTGAACTGTATACCAAAGTTTTTATTCCCGGTGGAGTAGGGAACAAGTGTTGTTTTGAAGCAAGGCCCGGACAGCAAAACTTTTGTTTTCCCATCCCTGCTCTTAATGAAAATCATGTCCCAACATGCATCGGCCGAGGCGACATAGACGCCATCCGTCTGATCTTCTGTGCGCCACACAACTTCAACATATGGAGAGGAGGATCGTTTTGCTTTGTATGTAAAACTCATTGGTTATTTATCCCTGATGACTGTCAAATACATATAAACATGCCTATCGAGGCTCGCCAGCTGGGTTGCCGACTCTGAAAGCCTGTTTGAAAGTTAGCCATATGCCGTAGCTAATCTTCTCAACATGAGCCGTATCGTGTCATCCCTTCAGGATTGTTACCCAGCCAGCTTTTTCAACTCTTCTTCGCCAACGATCTTCACGCCCAGTGACTTTGCCTTGTCGAACTTCGAGCCCGGGGCTTCGCCGAGGACGAGATAACTCGTCTTTTTACTGATGCTATCGGTCACTTTACCGCCGTGGGATTCGATGAACGCTTTGGCATCGTCACGCGAGAAGGTGGGTAATGTGCCCGTGATCACGAAGGTCAACCCGCTGAATACGCCTTCCTGCTTCTTGCCTCTTTCCGCCCCTATCGGCCATACGCCCGCGGCTTTTAGTTTCTTCAAGACTAACTTGTTGAATGGAAGCGAGAACCAATCCGCAACCGACTCGGCCACACTCGGGCCAATGCCATCGATCTGTTGCACATCGCCCGCGCTGGCTTTTGCGAGCGCATCCAAATCGATAAAGTGACGTGAAAGGTCACGCGCGCTTACTTCGCCCACACCGTGAATCCCCAGTGCAGTGATCAAGCGCGCCAGGGAACGTGACCTGGATATATCTATGGAGGCAAGCAGATTGTCCGCGATTTTGCCGGGTGGTTCCTTCTCCGTTTTTCGTTCTTTCTTCGTGACCGCTTCCAGGATGTCTGCCCGCTTCAATGTGTAAATATCTGCAACATCCTTCACTTTGCCAGTCTCGATCAGTTTTTCCACAATGCGGGTACCCAGTCCAACGATATCCATTGCGCCGCGTGAGACAAAGTGCTCCACGTTGCGCACCAATTGCGCAGGGCAGGCGGCATTGACGCAATACCATGCCACTTCCCCTTCAAAATGTTCGACGGGCTGCCCACAGGCGGGACAAGTTATCGGAGGCTTATATTTTTTCTCCTTCTTAGTGCGCGCGTCAATCACTGGACCGATAACATAGGGAATCACTTCCCCCGCGCGTTTGATCAGTACACGGTCTCCGACGCGGATATCTTTTTCAGCGATGTAATCAAAGTTGTGCAAGGTGGCGCGTTCCACGACCACACCACCAATTTCAACGGGTTCGAGCATGGCGTTCGGGATCAATACACCGGTCCGCCCAACGGTCACTCGGATATCCAACAATTTTGTGGTCACTTCGCGCGCAGGGAATTTGAATGCAATTGCGCCGCGCGGATCTTTGCCCACGAAGCCGAGTTCGCGCGCCAGGTTCAAATCGTCAATTTTGATGACCATGCCATCCGCTTCGTAAGTCAGTTCGTCGCGTTTCTTGTCCCAGGTTTCTGTATAGGCAATGGCTTTTTCAAGATCATCGAAACGTTTGGCGATATCCGTGATGGGAAAACCGAGCGCTTTGAGATATTCCAACAGCTCCCATTGTGACGTTGGGATTTTCCCACCTTCGAAATGAAGGATCTGATACACAAGCAGAGTCAACGGACGTGAAGCGGTGAGAGCGGGGTCAAGCTGGCGCAGTGAACCTGCAGCAGTGTTACGCGGGTTGAGATAGGTCCGTTGACCTGCCTCGGCAAGCTTGCGATTCAATTCTTCGAATTCCTTGATAGGCATGAATGCTTCACCGCGAACCACCAGATATTTTGGCGGCTTCGGTCCCTTCGGATCTACAGGGATGCGAAGCGGTATTGCGCGAATGGTGCGAAGATTGGTTGTGATATCCTCCCCTATTTCTCCATTTCCGCGCGTGGCGCCTTGCACGAAGATACCATCACGATAATGTAAAACGATAGACAAGCCATCGATCTTCGGTTCGACCACAAACTTTGCTTTTTCCACGCGGTCATCGATTCGACTGATGCGCTCAAACCAGGCACGCGTGTCGTCCGCGCCGAAGGCATTCGAGAGCGAGAAAATGGGCGCGGGATGCTGGATTTTGACGAACCGGTCAGCCGGCCTGGCTCCCGCGCGTTGCGTGGGCGAGTCGGGTGTGATCCAATCGGGATGATCCGCTTCGATGCGCTTGAGTTCATTCAGCAGTTTGTCGAATTCCAAATCGCTGATAACGGGCGCGTCCAGAACGTGATAGCGATGATTGTGTGAGTGGATTTTTTGTTTGAGTTCTTCGTAATGGGATTTTGTGTTCATATTAAGATTATAGTCCTGAAAACAATCACCTGCAAAGTTAATGGATTCTCAGTTGTATAGGAGATTGCGCACCTGCACTGCACCGAACGCAGCGCGGCGCAAGTGTCGACGGAAGAACGCCGTCTCGCAATGACATGGAGTCCTTATCGCCAAATATGACCATATGAATATTCGCCTTGCAACAGTTCTCCGCGTGCAAAACGATCCAGGTTAAGCGAGGAGATATCAACCAGTTTCGCGCTTCCATCCAGAATTAATTCAGCCACGCAAACACCGACTGCGGGAGAAAGTTTAAAGCCCGTTCCGCTGAATCCACAAGCGACGTAAAACCCATGCGGCCCTGCCTGGTCGATGACAGCCTTCTGGTCAGGCGTGATGCCATCACGTCCCACATGCGTTGAATGCAGCGAACCCCGCTCCATGCCTTCGATGCGCTCACAGATGCGATCAATGGCATAAGTAATAAATTCAGAAGAAACGCGTCCGAGATCAGATTCAGGCGGCTCGCCCATGCGGTTGTAATCCTCCAGGCCGATCAAAGTGTGAACGCCTTCAGGGCGAAAGTACATCCCCAACACATCGTCGATCACCGTCGGGTGCATGCCGACTTCATCGGGTCGATTTACGAACGCCACATCATGACTCCACGTATCAACGGGAATTTCGACATCCACCAGTTTACCGATGCGACCTGCGAAAGTGCCTGCGCAATTGATGACAATCGGCGCGTCGAACGACCCGCGTCCTGAATCCACCCCCAGCACCTTCCCCCCACTGACGCGGATGCCCGTCACTTCGCAATCCTGCATAAAGACCGAGCCGCGCGCCTTGGCATGTGTGATGAAGGAATTTGTCACCGACGTAGGGTCCGCATAACCAGATTCAGGTTCATAGGCCGCGAGATCGAAATCATCCGTTTTGAACATGGGCGCGATTTTCTTCACCTCTTCTGCGGTCACAACTTCTGTAAGGATGCCAAGCCTCTGCTGCATGGCAACGTTGCCGCGCAATTGTTCATTCATGGCTGGCTTCACGATCTGCAAAAAGCCTGTACGTGTAAACCCGCAATCACCACCGACGCGTTCCCGCCAATTCTTGAAATAATGAAAACTCTCCCATGCCAATGCAGAATCCACTTCCACATCGTAGTGCATACGAACGAGTCCGCTGGATGCACCGGTGGCTCCAACCGCAATGGTCTGCCGTTCAAGTATCAATACTTTCAAGCCACGTTGTGAAAGGTTATAGGCAATACTTCCACCCATCACCCCCGCACCGATCACGATGGCATCGTATGTTTGATTCATGCTTCACCTAATTCCATATGAGATGTGGCGAGTATACCATTCACAAAATCATCCGTCATTGTGAGCCCAGATTGATGAGTGAAGCAATCTCCCATTAATTAGTGATTACCTTATTTCACCCGCTTCGACTATGGGATTTCGACAATTCGTGTCTCAAACCTCCGCTCAAATTGTCCCGATGCTTTTTCGGGAGGGTGAGGCAAACATCTAAGGAATAAGATATACTTCCCTCATGCCTGAACGCATCGGTATCTTTGGCGGCACATTCGACCCACCACATTTAGGTCATCTCATTCTTGCTTCTGAAGCGCAATCCCAACTGGAACTGACACGTTTACTCTGGACACTTACGCCCGAACCTCCGCACAAACAAGATCAACCCATCACATCCATTGAGCATCGTCTCGCGATGGTGAATCTCGCGATTGCAGATAATCCATCCTTTGAACTCTCGCGCGTGGAACTTGATCGACCAGGCCCACACTATACGATCGACACTGTAAATTTGATCGCGGATCAATATCCCGATGCAGAGATTGTCCCGATCATTGGCGGTGACTCATTGCATGACCTGCCAACGTGGCATAAGCCCAGGGAATTAATCTATGCCTGTCACTGGGTGGGCGTGATGCGCCGTCCGGAAGATGCGACAAACCTTGAAGAACTGGAACGCGAATTACCCGGCATCAGTTCCAAGGTCCATTACGTGGATGCGCCGCTGCTGGAAATCGCTTCACGAGAGATAAGAAGCCGGATCGCAGAGGGACGTACATTCCGTTACTACCTTGCAGATCCTGTTTACCATTACATCAGTCAGCATCATCTTTATGAGCAGGTTGCTCCGGGAATCGCCGCCGCCCCCAACGGGGATGCTCCGCGAAGGACGGCGGCTTGAGCAAATAAGCGACGGCGGCTCAAGCAAATAAGGGACAGCGGTGTGAACCTATAAATACTGCGGCTTGACCTTAGCTCTAAATCTGAAATCAAAAATCGTAGACCAAAAATCCAATATGCCTTTACTCTTTGACGCCCTTTTCTCTTCCGTCGCACTCAGCCACTTTATGGTGGATATATTCAACAGCGCCCGCCCTGTTTTGCTGACCTATCTCGGCCTCTCCGAAACACAAATAGCATGGATCTCAACGGTCTACATCTGGGCATCTGCACTCACACAGCCGTTCTTCGGCTGGCTTTCTGATCGTGTCGGTCCGCGCTGGCTGGCGGCTGGCGGTGTTTTATGGATGACTGTTTTCTTCTCGGGCGCAGTTTACTTC
>JAXIPJ010000151.1:0-9033 GCA_045402985.1 Anaerolineales bacterium | reverse complement strand
TGGCGCACCAGAGTAAAGCCATCCATATGTGGCATGAGAATGTCTGTGATGATTAGATCAGGAAGCTCGGCGCGCGCCAGTGCCAACGCCTGAGCACCGTCATCGGCTTCAAGAAAGCGATGACCAAAATTGCCGAGCAGTGTAATATACGACCGGCGGTCGGTCGGATTGGTGTCAACGATGAGAATGGTTGCCATTATGCTTCAACTTATGATTTGGTTGCCGGCATACATACCGGTCGAACGTTTCGTCATCTGTGCCCAAACAAAAGGTAATAAAACCTGCCTGGAAAATATTTCTTGTTCACGAAACGGAGGTAAAAACATCACTGCGGAAACGGGAATTGTTCAATCAACTCCCAGTGATCCAGGCCTTTCTGCAGGGTCCACTCAAAGTGCCTTACTGTGAAAGTAATGCCAGCGCCAGCTGCGAAGGTTGGGTCTTTTATCTGCGTGGATGCATGTTCCGGCAAATCGACAATTTTTATGTGTGGTAACCAATTTTGGGATTTATAAGGATAACTCTCACATCCCATTTCGTCTGCAATCTGGCTAATGTCGTTATACATGTTTTCCAGCGCTGGGGTTTTTTCTGCCAGCAGCCACAACCTGCCCTGTTGATTGTTTACATTCATTCTGGCAATATTCCTGACCTTGACTTCAAACGGACGTGATTTCAGGCAGTATTCTTCCAGGCGTTTTCTCAACGAAGCAAAATCCTTAACATTTCGAATGGCCTGAACCGTTAAATGGAGATCAATAATGGGCACCCCATTGATAAGACGAGCTGTTTCTTCTGAACGCTTAAACAGGCTGGAGTAATCTTCACTTTCCGGCCTGACAATGATAAAAGTTGATTTGCCATTTGAATTTGAAATTTCCATGTTTTCTATTTCCTTCACTCTGTTTCTGTATAGATCAACATGGGCTTCGCCATCATTTCTTCCCACACCATAATTCCATGCGAGCAGCCCGCGATGCAGGTCGTCCTGCCAAACCGTGCGAATCCTGTCTTCCAGTTTCGTCGTGCCACTTTTTGTTGATATTATCTTGAATTCATCGCCTGCGCGTTCAGACCGGAACAATAAAAAACCTTCATCTTTCGGGAAATGCTCTGAGAGCATATTTGAAAAACGTTTCAGGTCCTGATCTATTGCCACGCTTCCAAAACGCGCATTTCCTTCGTGCATATCGAGCATATCTGTCAGCGCCATGCTTTGAATGATCGTATCATCCAGATACCACTTTGCTCCCAATGCATTGAGTGCGCCTGTCAGCGCTTCACCCGTTACGATGTTTTCCACTATATTTTTGACGGCCCGAACCTGTTCCACTGTCTGGTACTCCAACGCGGAAGGCAGCGCCAACGAACAGATTGTATCTGTAAGTCTTTCATAAGGAATATTAAACTCATTCCAACTCGGGTAGCTGTTATTTGACTCAATAAGACTAGGGATTTCAGAATGACTCTCCAGAATGGTCTGCCTGATCACGATGGGCCTGAATGTCCTGCGTTGTTTTTGCAGATTATTCTCAGACTCAGTTTCTGTACGACCCGTCCCAAAGTCCCAGGTTAGAAGCGAGTCCAGTTCCTGGTCAAGGTAAGGTTTTGTCAACAGCAGTCGCATTTCCTGAGGTGTTTTGGATGTGGAGAATATCCTGAATTCATCACTACCCGGCGATCGGCATAAGAAATCGCCCATATCAACTGTAAACATGGACATCAAGTGATAGGCCAGTTTATGCAATTCTGAATCTGCTACTGCCACCCCATAGACTTTGTTAGCCTGTCTTAGATCATAAATGTCGATCTTGGCCATGCCCATGATAATTTCTTTCGGCACCAGCCACTCACCAGCGCGCGTATTAAGAGCATGAGTAAGCGGATCATATAAAGCCAGATCTTCGGCTATCTTTCGGATCCCTGAAAGAAGACCTTCCAACTGTTCGATCTGACTTTTAGAGATCGGCAGGGCTTGAAACTGATTCTCCAATCCTTTAAATGATCGCAGAAAGATCTCTTTTTCGTTATTCATTTTCCTATTGCCCAGGTGTGACCGTCTGCGATTGTGCCTTCAAAATGTCATCACGGAGAGCTCGGCTTTTTTGAATTTCGTACTGCATACCCTGTTGCTGAAAACTCTCGATGGACTCATTGACCAGCATCAAGGCGGTTTTCAAATCTGTGGCTGTTTCAAGGTGGACGGAAGCCAGACCAAGTTGTCCCTTTGCGAGTTCATCAACTCTGCCAAACTCTTCGGCAGATTGAATACCCTGCATGAAAAGACGCTTTGCATCCTCGTATCTTTTTTCCTTTAACGCAACGAAGCCCAACCCGTTCAGCGCATAACTAATATGCCGGACAGGGTCCTTACGAACGGGGTCCTGCCAGGTATCCAATGCTTTTTGATACCACTCCCGGGCCTCACTGGTATTCCCACGCTCATTTTCAAGGTCGCCCAACCCATATTGTGCAAAGCCTTTGCTGTAGATGCCGTAGTCATCGCTGGTGAATTCCTCGGTTGTTTTAAGGACGTCCTTTAATAATTTTTCAGAACGCTCAAAATTACCGAGGCGCAATTCCACAGTCCCCAAAGATCTTTTTGCCGCAGCGATCAGCAGATCATCTTCTGTTTTTGTTGTGGCTGCTAATGATTCTTCAGACCAGTGCAAAGCTCGCAGGTAATCCCCCTGATAAAAATATATCCAGGATATATTCCTGGAAAAGGTGCTTACGGATTTCCAGTCTGATAATAATTTGGCCGCGTTCAACGCGGCATGGGCTAAAGTCATACGGTCATACCAAAATGCACGCTGCCACAATACACTGCCAAACTGAAGGCCGACCTGCACCAGAGTTTCAGCGATATTCCTGGTTTGCTTTGCCAGGGAATTGGAGCTTGTCTGTTTCTTTTGTATGGATTTAAAGCACCATTGAGCCACGCCAAGGATGTTGTTTCGGTCCAGCAATAGATCGTCGTATCCGCGCCATTCCTTGAAACTGCTCTTATCAGATAGAAGCTTCACATAATATTGAGCGATTTTCAACTCTGCTTGTTTGATAAATTTTCGGTCACTTGCAAATTGCGTGCGGATAAACCTGCGTGTCAATGGCAGAATACTGAAATAATCCCTGCCAGACACATGCTCGATCAGTGTTAACTGTAAAAGATCGCTGATCGCGTTATCAAAGCTGTCGACATCCTCGATGCCGGCAATTTCTTTAAGAGCGGCTCTTGAGACTGCCTCGGGCTGTAATGCCAGTATGAATAGCAGCTTTTTCTCGTTACTGTGCCGCAGTAAATTCCAACTGTGATTGAAACAGTATTGCAGGATTGGAATGTCTGTATCCAGGCTCAATTTGTCCAGTACCTGTGTAACTGAGTAACCAAGAACCGCTATCTGCCCCTGTACCCACAATAGCGCCAGGGGAAGTCCGCCTGTCAGATCCACCAAATACTTGCTCTGGTCCTTGGTAAGCCGTATGTTCTTTTGCTGGGCGTCCCACTCCAGCAGGGCATTACTTTCCTCAAAGGATAATCCCTGCAAACGGATGATCTGTCCTTCGGAAACCCTCTCTCTCGATGTAATGACGACCTTAAGGGTAACGGGCGATCTTCGCAAAAAATCAACGATGTCCCGTTGTTCATTTCTCGATAAGGATTCGAAATTGTCGAGGATAAGGAGTGTCGAATGCCTTGAAAGCAGATTATAGGCCCGCTTGATTTGATCTTGAATAGATAAATTTCCGATTGTAGGATTCCCCAAACTTGTACCAATCGTGATCAGAATGTCAGACAGGGTTTTGGCTTCCGGCATGATCGGTTCAATGCCATGCAGTGTCAAGATGGATTCCTTGGCCGAAATCCAAATAACGGATTCAAAGAGATCATTTTCAACGCAGCGGTAGCTTACCTCTATGGCAAGTGTCGACTTTCCCACCCCACCGATTCCTTCAATGCCGACGATAAAGGTTCTGCTATTTGGCTGTAAAGACTGCAAAATGGTCTTTATTTCATCCTCCCTTCCCACAAAATAAGGCCGTCTTGGCAAGCTCGCCAGCAAGTTTGATTTTTCGATTTCTTTGGAGGTGCCAGTGATGCTCTCTATTTGTTTCGTGTACCTGGTTATCGCCTCTTTTTCCCTCGTGAGGCTAGTAATGAGATGCAGGGGCTGATCCACCCCATAGGTCGCCAGCATCTCTTCAAGACTGTAGATGTTTTTTTTGTGTAAAGAAATCATCCTTTCAAGATGAGTAATTTCTTCCTTGTCCATATTGCACCTTGTGTTTTATTTGTTGGGATGGATGTCTTTTTTGTAAACTTTCGACAAAATATTTTCAAGCTCTTTCTTGGTTTCAAGCATGCGATTTTCTGCATCTGTCATTCTGTGGACAACAATGGGAGGCACAAGCTCACTCCCCCATTTCGCATATTGTTCCCTGGCGAGGTGATAATTGGTGGAATGACTTTCCAATTGCTTAACGAGGGATTTGACGTCCTCTTCGTGGTTTTGCCATAATATCTCATCTATCTTTGAGGAAAGCAGGTCCTGCTTGATTTCCTCTTCCTTTTCAGGTTCGGGAGCAAGGGCGGGAATCTCTTTTACTGATACCTGATCCTCGCTGTTTTGCGCAGTGTTACTCACTTTTCTTCGTTCACGGCGTTCTTCCAGGATCTTGCGTCCCTCGTCAAAAACAAAATCTATGGCCTTTAGCAATATGGGGAGTTGATTAGGATCAAGCATGGATGCTCCTTATCCTATAAGTATAGCATAAGGTGGTACTGGAGTACTAATACCAGCAAGTAGACCGCGCTAGTCGAACAGGGTAAGTGATCTCTAGCCCAGACCGACACTGTGTAGTGTGTGGCCTCATCTTACGTGTCTGGCGCATCTATTGTAGAATTTGCTCGACGAAATAATCGAAACTAAACTGCTTTGGCTTCGCTACGACAAATAATCGGCCCCAACTGATGGTCCCATTCGCTGGGATGCAAGTCTGGAAAGTCACATGACGCTCACCAGCATAGACGCGCTTGAACATTTGCTCAGCTGAGAGCACCTCATGATAATCAAGGTTTCGAAATGAACTCAACTGACTATTGGGTTCCAATGCCTGGTAGCGCAGTATTTCTGTGACGACGAAATATTCGACCTTCCCATCGCCATAGACAAGGCGCACCTCCTGTCCCACCGTCAGCTCGGAAAAGAACCGGCCCGATAAATAATTATGAGCCAGCAAACCCACATTTCCGAACTGTGAAGCCATCGCAAACTGCGTAGCCTGATCATCCTTATTTGACACGTAACCTGCATTTCCTTCCGGCTGCTGTATAACCGGCAAAGCCAGCACATTTGGAACATACACACCAGACAAAATATTTATATCCCCATTCTCAACGGGTTGGGCAAAATCCGTGAAATCAGGCAAAATATTTCCCGCCTTGACCATCGGTGTAGTAATCATCGGGCTGAAAAAAAGCGAGGAAATAACGAACACCAGCAGGGGCAGGTTCAAAGCAGTTCGAGCCATTTGAATTCTCCTATTCGATAAAGGCTCAAAACCACTCCGGCAAATATCAAGATTTGCTACTGGCAGCCTGGCTGTCATGGTGGTACTAATGCACAACTTTAGACCCATGGCTTTGCGTCCGCGTCTTTCGGCGGGTTTGCCCTTGTCAAACTAAATGTCGGCATTATAAAAGAGATGAGAACGTTGCTGGTCGCTGAATACTCTTCAAATTCCCTACGACACCAATACGTTTAGGTGAAGAAAGGCATTGGCGTTGTGGCTTAACGCGCCCCATATATGTGCTACACTTCCGCATCCAGCCACATAATGAACACATCCTCTGAAGCGCGCCTGCCCATCTGGATAAAACTCCTCTACGGCTCTGGAGACTGGGGCATCTCCAGCATAGGCATAATGCGCTCCATCTTCTATGCCATTTATTTAACCGATGTTGTTGGGCTTGAGCCGCGCCTTGCATCCTTTGGCGCCATCATAGGCATTGTTTGGGATGCCATCAACGACCCGCTCATCGGCACATTCAGTGACCGGATCCATACACGCTGGGGACGTCGGCGCCCCTTCCTCCTATGGTTTGCCATTCCATTTGCAATTAGCTTTGTCATCCTTTGGTCTGCCCCAACATGGGATAACCAGACTGCTCTTCTAATTTATGTGACTTTGTCTTTTATGCTTGCGGATACGCTCCAAACCCTTATCTCCGTCCCGTTTCTGTCTTTGACCCCCGAACTGACCCCCGATTACGATGAGCGCACCTCGCTGACGAGCTACCGTTCTTTCTTCCAGTTGGTGGGCGCGTTATCCGTTGTGGTCGCCGCGCCGGCCGTCGTTGACCTGGTCATTGAATCAGGTGGCACCCAGCAACAGGGATTTATGATCGTCGGGGCGATTTTTGGCTCCATCAGCGCGGTTCCGCTCCTGCTGATCGGTCTTCTGATTCGCGAAACATCCAGACCCAGCGAAGTTGAAACCATTTCCTTTCGCGAGACCCTGCGTCTTGCCTGGCAAAATATCCCTTTCCGTTATTCTGTAGGTATACATATGCTGAACTGGTCTGCAGTGGATATGGTTGCGGTGGCCTTTCCGTATTTTCTGCTCTATTGGGTCGCGCGGGGAGATTTGCTTGCCAAAATAAATATCTTTGGTATCGATTTTGCATATGAGTCAGCCTTCTTCGGCATACTCATGTCTGTCTGCATTTTGTTTATACCGTTTTGGTCTTGGCTGGCGAAAAAACGTAACAAGCGCGAAGCTTACATTCTCGGCATGGTTTTCTGGATTATTGTGCAATTGATAATATTCACAATTCAACCGGGACAAACTGGATATTTGCTCGCCATTGCCGCCCTGGCAGGGATTGGCGTATCCGCTGCATACACGCTACCAGATTCCATGTTCGCGGATGTCATCGAGTGGGATGAGCTTCGCACGGGCCGCCGCCAGGAAGGGATCTATTACGGCGTGCGCGCCTTCATCCGCAAAATGACAGGCGCGCTGGTTGTCTTTATTACCTTGCAGGCATTGGGTTGGTCTGGTTATTTATCCCCGCCGGAGGGTGCAGTTCATTCCACGCAAAGCGATTCAGCTTTGCAAATGATAAGGTTGCTGGTCTCACCGTTCGGCGCGCTGATGTTGTGTGGCACGATCATTTTTGCCTGGCTATTCCCTCTATCGCGCGAAAAACACGCGCGCATACAAAAAATGCTTGAGCGGCGTAAAGAACGAGTGGCAGAAGCACAACTTAAAGGGTCTTGAAGAATTCAGAGCTCTTTGACTTCCTATTGCTGTCCAAGTGCAAAATACAGAATAGGCACCACACCACATAGAATGCAATCAAACAGGATCAAAATAAACCACATCAGCCATTGCGCTGGCGCTTTTCTCTCCAGCACCGCGTCCGATGGATTTTGCGGATTGTAGAACACCATCACCTGTGCCCCTGCGGGATAGCGCTCAACAACTTTGCCTGCTCCAGAACCACCCACTTCCGGACCCGGAGCGATACGGCTGCCCTGATAAGCCTGCCCGCCAGCTTGATATGAATATTGAACGACAGGGTAATTCGTCCATCCACCTTCACTGGAATGCCGGGCTTCCAGATTAGACATCAGTATAGTTCCCATCGTTGAAGGCCACTGACTCACTGCGGCCATTTTCCTGCGCATAAAAAAGATGATGCCGAGAAAAATGGCGTTTAGGATCAATAAAACAAATCCAATAATGCCGACTGTGAGCAAAAGTTCTGTCCTTATGTGATCTCCTGTTTGTATTTGTCTTTCTGAGTACATCCACATTGGAAAGCCATCACTGTTCAAATTAGAAGAAACAAGATCGTCAGCCATGAACACTTGCAACTGGCACACAATTACCCGGGCGCAACTGCCGGGGAGTGCACGTGAGAATCTCCAACCTCTAATTCTCCAGTCTCTGGTCTCAATACACTTTGCTACTCGACCACCACCAATTACCGATCACTTCACTGTCACTTGAATGATGGCTGTATCCACCATTTGATCACTCCTCACGACTTGTAGTTGTATCGCATATAACCCGCTTAGATCATTCGTGTTCCACTCTGCCAGCAGACCGTCCCTCACAGGCTCGTTCCCCTCCGCGATCTGGATCCATTCCTGCGGATTCAACCCCTGCCCTGCCAGCACGCGATAAGAAACAAAATCCTCGCCAGCAGCTGTGCCCCTGATACGCACTTCTCCATTCACTTCTGCGAACAACTCGGGCGCGGCGATATTCACATCTGCGTTCAACTGCGGTGATTGGATCACGTCATACGTAGCCGGTGGAATTTCCAGCCCCGCACTTTCAGCCCAGGACCGCGCATCTGATGGCACAACAAAATAGACCCGCTCCTCAATTAACTGCGGCAATGTAAATACAGTTGCAAGGTAACCCGTCTCGCGATTGATTGCATACCTGCGATACATACTGTCTGGCTGAACAGGTTCATTCCCATTCAGAAAAACTTCGCTCACCAAACTTGGGCAATCTGACGTGGGCAGCATCCCCGATGGGTCACATACATTAATCACTGATACATCTGCTGGAACATTCCAGCCGTCGCGCGGCAGGTCTTGTGAAGCGATCCGCATCAGCGCATTCCATAATACAGCTGGCAGGCGCGGCGTCAACTTGCTTTCATCACGCGCGCCGGTCCACACAGCCACAACGCGCGACGGCGAATATCCAATTGCCCACGCGTCCAGCGCATCCTCTGTTTGACCTAATTTCACAGCCACAGATCTGCCCACATCCAACACATTTGAACTTGCAAGAGTATCTGCACGCGCGGTTACATCGCTCAGCGTGTGGTTGATCAAATATGCCAGCCCGGGTGTCACAACTGGTTTCGCCTGCGGTGTTGTCCAATCCAGCCATACACTCCCATCATTTCCCTCCACCCGCAAAACGGTCACAGGCCCGAGCGTATTGTGGATCTCCTGCCCAAAATAAACTCCCTGCTGCGCAAAGACACCATATGCACCCGCC
>JAXIPJ010000187.1:0-12411 GCA_045402985.1 Anaerolineales bacterium | reverse complement strand
GTTTCTGAAGTGAGTTCGAGCTTATGCTCATTATCAAGCTGCTCGTTGAACTCTGCAACGGCTTCAAGCACCGCCGCGAGGACGTCTTGTTGGTTCATGGATTCTCCGAAGGATGGAATGACAGAGTAATTATAAGCCATCCGCATTTGCTACAGACTTGCGTAGAACCCTTCATCCAGTGTATTAAATATTATCCCAAATGCCTTATAATTTTTATATGGTGTCACGATGATTCTTGGAATTGGTATTGATATAACTGAAATACAGAGAGTTGCTAAAAGCATCGAAAGTGAGGCTTTTCAGCGAAAAGTCTTTACGCCTGCCGAGTTGAAATCCTGTGGCGAAATAAAGAACAGTGCCGAGTGCCTGGCTGGGAAGTTCGCGGCGAAGGAAGCCTTCATGAAAGCACTCGGCGCGGGGATACGACAGAAAGTCTGGTTCGCTCAGATCGAAGTGTTGAACGACGAATCAGGAAAGCCATATATCAACGTGAGTGGGGAGGCAGAGAAGCGGTTAAAACAAAGCGGCGCGAAGCATGTACACGTTAGCATTTCGCATTCGGGAGGAATGGCAGTGGCTGTGGTGATTTTGGAGAAATAGCAGAAATCAATTGGTATTTCCCACAATGCCAAGCCACAACTGATATACCCCAAAGCAAAATAAAGCGATCGCAGAAACACCGATTAATGTCCGATTGACCCTGGGTCCCAGCTTTTGCGCAGTGCTAAACATAAAGATGAGGGTGCCATAACCCAGAATGCTTATCACATAAAAGCCAGCCAGAAAACCGATCCCATAAATGGGTGTCTGGCGCCAGCCTGCGAGAAGAATGGGACCTGTGATCAGGCTCCAATAGATATATGGGCCTGGACCCAACGCGTTCATTAGCGCGGCTTTCAATACACTTTGTTTGGTCTGGGCTTCTTCTGTGGGCAAATTCGAATCAAAGTTCTGCCACGATCTGTATGCGCTATAGGCGAGATAAAAAATAAATAATCCGCCGGCGATATAAAGAAATCTTTGAAACCATAATGGGACCTGGCTGAGCACTAATAGACAAAGAGCAATGATGGGGCCGTCACTGACCAGTGGTGCGAGCGCGGCAGGGAGAGTCCGCTTCCAGCCTTTGGATAATGCCTGCGAAATGAGATACGTTTGAAAGGGTCCGGGTTGAACAGCGGCACTGAATCCGTAAACAATTCCCTGAAGGATATAGAACCACAACATTATGATTGTCCCGCTCGTTTCGCTGGAAAGGCAAAATGAGGCGAGCGGGATTGCCCAACCACCTCGTAATGCACGACCTTTGGTTCAAACTCCAGCAGAAAATCCTTATCTTCCGGATAATATTTCGCTGTCTCCACATCCTCCCCCGCGAAACCTTTGATCGAATCCAAGTCCTTCCAAAATGTGAGCGTGATGAAATGAGTAATATCGCCTTCTGTGCGCTCGAGGACGTGGACGCTGATATTGCCCTCCACGGACTGATAGTCTGGGATGGCGCGCGCGTTGGTGAATTTGCGATATGCATCCGCCTTTGAGGTGGGAACAATGCCATGCCACATTCTTACGATCATTTCTCTTTCTCCTCTTAAGAAAATAACTTTATCTTATTAGAGCGTCGAATCCACGGCCACTCTCCTGGAAGAAGTAAAGCCGGGCGGTTTTTTTGCTATTTATTTTAACATGATGATTCATTAATTGAACTCTAGGAGTGATTGGGCGGTAATGTTTCGTTTTGAAGTATGAGTTGCATAGTCGTGTATACTTGGCGAAATCACTCCCATCATCGTCTGAAAAAATTAATAGTTTTCCTGAAGCGACAAGACATGACCCTTATGGTAGCTCCATCCTAGGAGGGGCGGCAATTCACAAACTTCCTAAAAATGAGGTGAAGAAAGATGCATGAAGTGACACTATTGCTTAACATCGCAATCGCGCTGGTAGTGGCCTTCTTTGGCGGGTTGATCGCCCGTCGCCTCGGTCTGCCCACAATCATTGGATATATGTTGGCGGGAATTGTCATTGGTCCATTCACGCCCGGGTTTGTTGGGGATACTGAAACAATTAGCCAGCTGGCCGAACTGGGTGTACTCTTCCTAATGTTCGGGGTCGGCTTGCACTTCTCAATTAAAGATTTTTGGAAAGTGCGCGCGGTTGCAATCCCTGGCGCCCTGGGTCGTATGGCGTTTACCACTTTGCTGGGCTTTGGTCTTAGTCAATTATGGGGTTGGACCGCGGCCTCTGGGGTTGTGTTAGGTCTGGCGATATCCATCGCGAGTACAGTTGTGCTGTTGAGGGGCTTGATAGATAACGGCTTGTTGAACACGCCACATGGTCAGGCGGCTGTTGGCTGGGTGATCGTGGAAGACCTGGCGACAGTATTAATCCTGGTCTTGATGCCAACCCTGGCCAATACTTCAGACGGATTCAACTGGCAACAACTTGGCCTGACCCTACTGAAGGCGGCAGGGTTTATTATCCTTGTGCTGTTTGTCGGGATCAGGCTGATTCCCTGGGTGTTGTTACGTATTGCCCATACCCGTTCACGTGAATTATTCATCCTTGCAATTCTGGCTATTGCGCTTGGCACGGCACTCAGCGCAGCTGAAATCTTTGGCGTTTCGCTGGCTTTGGGAGCATTCGTGGCGGGTGTGGTTATTAGTGAGTCGCCGCTCAGCCATCAAGTTGGCGCAGACGTTTTGCCCTTTCGTGAGGCCTTTGCCGTCCTCTTTTTCGTCTCGATTGGAATGCTGGTGAATCCAGGCTATCTACTCAATAATGTAGGAGTTATCCTGGCATTAACTGGGTTAATTGTGATTGGCAAACCATTTGTAACTTTAGTGTTGGGCTTCCTTTTTCCCTGGCCAGCTCGTACAACGTTAGTGTTGGCCGCCGGCCTGAGTCAGATCGGCGAGTTCTCCTTCATCCTCGGTCAGGAGGGCGTGGGGCTGGGCCTGTTGGATCAGAATCAATATTCCCTGATTTTGGCCGGAGCTTTGTTATCCATTACTGTCAACCCGCTACTGTTTCGACTGATTAATCCCCTGGAGAAATGGCTGCAACGATTCCCCTCCGTCTGGAAATTATTTGACCGTCATGGCTTGTCGATGACGACATGGCTGGATGAAGAAATAAGTGGCCACGTGGTGATCGTTGGATACGGTCGCGTGGGACGTCATATTGCTAATTTGTTAAGCCTGCTGGAGATCCCTAATTTGGTTGTGGATTCAGATGCGGAGCGCGTCCAGGAACTGGATAGCCGCGGTATGCCGGTATTGTTTGGAGATGCCTCCAATTCTGAAGTCATAAAGCATGTTGGGCTTGCGCATGCCCGCGCACTGATTGTGGCAGGTCCGGATGAAGCCACAAGTGCATTAGTTGTCGCCTCCGCGCGTGACCTGGCACCTGATCTGCCCATCATTGCCCGCGCCACCACTGAAGATGGGATCACACAACTTGCCAATCTCGGCGCGCAACATGTCATTCATCCCGAATTGGAAGGTGGGTTGGAGATTGTACGTCACACGCTCCTGCAATTGGGATTGTCGCCGCAGGAGATCCATCGTTATATGGATGCTGTCCGGGAGGATCATTACGATTTTCAGGTAAACTCAGAAGACGAACATCGCTTATTACATGAACTTCTGCATGCGGTTAAAAGCATTGAGATCATGTGGTTTCGGTTGCCATCCGGGAATCCACTCGTGGGTCAAACACTGTCTGAAGCCAACCTCCGTGCCCGCACTGGCGCATCTGTGGTGGCAATTTTGCGCGAAGGCGAGGTAATGGCAAACCCGAAATCCAACACAACCTTTCAGCCGGAAGATCGAATTGGACTGATTGGAGAAAGGCAACAAATTGAAGCTGCGGAACAGCTATTTGCCGCAGACTCTGTTCTTCCACCTTCGGATGATGCTTGAAATCCTGCGCTTATAGTTCCACCTTTCGAACAACTTAATGTCAATTGCCAGAGACTTTATAACAGGATTCTAATAGTGTTTAGTTAAACTTGACATATATGACGAGAATTTTTGAGAAGGAGTTGATCTTATGAAATGGCAGTGGAAATTGGGCCGCTTTGCCGGCATTGATGTGTATGTGCACGCAACCTTCGTTCTGCTGATTGGGTGGGTTGGTTATAACTACTGGCTTCAAACTCAGGAGTGGAGTAAGGTCTTTATTGGTATCCTGTTCATTTTTGCGCTATTCGTGTGCGTTATTCTCCATGAGTATGGACACGCACTGACCGCCCGCAAGTATGGCATCAGGACGCGCGACATCACCCTCTACCCGATTGGAGGTGTAGCTCGCCTCGAACGTATGCCTGATCGTCCGATCGAAGAATTGTGGGTTGCGCTGGCTGGACCTGCTGTAAATCTGGTCATCGCTGGAATCCTGATTGTGTATCTCTCTCTAACGAACAGCCTGTCTCCGATTACCAGCCTGGGTCTGGCCCAGGGTTCCTTCCTCGAGCGTTTGATGGCATTGAATGTTTACTTGGCACTTTTCAATTTGATTCCGGCTTTCCCAATGGATGGCGGCCGGGTCTTGCGAGCCCTGCTTGCATTGAAACTGGATTACGTACAAGCGACTCAGGTCGCGGCCTATATCGGTCAGGGAATCGCGTTCATATTCGGGTTCGTCGGTTTGTTCAGCAACCCGTTCCTGATTTTCATCGCCTTGTTTGTTTGGATAGGCGCTGCGCAGGAAGCCAACATGGTGCAGGTGCGGAACTCGCTCGGCGGCATTCCTGTGACGCGCGCCATGCAGACCGATTTTAATATGCTTACACCGTCAGATACTCTGGGGCGCGCGGTCGAGTTGATCCTTTCAGGTTCACAGCAGGATTTCCCCGTCGTCGAGGATGGACGCGTGGAAGGCATTCTGGATCGCGATACGCTCATCTCCGCGCTCTCGAAGAACGGTCAATCTACAGTGGTGGCGGAAGTGATGCATCGCAACCTGCCTGAAATAGACTCGCACGATATGGTCGAAACCGCTCTGACGAGGTTACAGGCGTCAGGCTCGAAGACATTGCCCGTCACACATTTGGGTCAATTGGTGGGGCTGATCACAGCCGAAAACATCACCGAGTTTCTGATGATACGTTCAGCGTTGAAAACAGCGCGCAAGGCTTCAGGAATTTGAAAAAATATGTTACGTTGACAATGGGCGGGATTTACTCAACCTCAAATACAAACTTCGTGGGGTCCTGTGTGAAATTCGACCAGGCGATGCATTGCCGTGGAGTGAACACGAACAAGCCGCCATCGTCCCATGAATCAGGTTTGGGTGAGTACCCAAATTCCTTATATTTCTTGTAGGCCTTTGAGAGCTTCTTGCCCAATTCGGGCGAAGGCTTGCCTGACGCTTTGGAAATGCCTTCCAGGATGATGGCCTCGCTTCCACTTTCGAGATGCACAGCGATATGTGGATTCTCTTCGATGTTGCGCGCGTGACGCGTCTCGGGGCTGCCATCGTAATAGATTTTTCCGTCCACGTAGACGCACCAGCGCGGGACGACATGTGGGTGTCCGTTTGGGCGGACGGAACAAAGCCAGTAGTGTTTGGATTCGGTTAAATGCGTGGTCACCCAGTCCCAGGTCAGGAATGAGACGGGTTTGTCCACGTATCCTTTTGGAAATGTAGGGCGGGTAACTTTTGGCGAAGTCATCTTTAACTCCTTTGGTTATTAAATCACCTTTATGCTCTCGCTGGGTCTGTGACCTTGCGATTTTCCTGCGAAATACGGCGGTCGCAGACCGCCTTTGAGCGTAAAACTCCTTTGTTATTATTTATGGAACGATCACAACGCGTACATCGTTTGTGAAATTTTCCAGATCATCGAGTCGCTGATTAATTTTATCCGCGTTCAAAGGGATCACTTGCGAAACCACGCGCGAAGTATCCAGAATTTTTCTGCGCGCCATATCCACCAGTAACGGCAACTCCTGTAGAAGATGATCGTTCGAGCCGATGATCTCAGCTTCCTTGCCGAGCACCTGCATGTATGTATTAATTTCAATCGGTTGTTGATTCATTCCCACCATCACGGCGCGCCCCATAAACCCCAAACTATCGATCGACTGAGTCATCGTTTTTGAGAGACCAATGACCTCCAGCGCAACATCCACACCTTTGCCTTTTGTATATTTGCGGATTTCTTCAACGGGATCTGCGCGGCTCGCATCCACAGGGATGGCACCGTATTCAGATGCCAGTTCGAGTTTGTCCTGCTTGATGTCGACCGCGAAGACTTCGATGGCGCCCAATGCTTTTGCCAGTTGGATGGCGGACAGGCCGAGTCCACCCACGCCGAAAACGGCCACCGTTTCTCCAGCTTTGAGGCGCGCCTTACGCAGCGCGTGCAGAGATGTTGCCGACGCACACATGAGAGTTGCGCCGGCTTCAAACGGAATCTCCTCTGGCAAATGGATCGCGTTGCGCGCTGGGATCGCTATGTATTCTGCATAGCCGCCGTCCACATGATGCCCAAGCATCTTTACCGTATCGCAAAATTGTTCGTTGCCCGTGCTGCAATAATAGCAATCGCCACAGGTGATGTTGTAGTGCAAACAGACTCGCTCTCCCACTTTGACATTTGTGACTTCTGAGCCAACCGTTTCGACTACGCCCGAAACCTCATGTCCCAATGTAATGGGCAGAAACGCCATGCTCGAATGCCCCGCTCGGTAGTGCGCGTCTGAATGACAAATGCCAGCTGCTTTTATGCGCAAGAGGATATCCTTGTCGCCAAAGTTGGGAATGGGAATTTCCTGCAATTCCAATGGCTTGCCTGCTGCGGTCATGCGGACTGATTTCATTTCGTTTGCTCCATAAAAAGATAGCCTCGCGCTGAGCGGAAAACCGAGCGCAGCGAGGTCTGTAGTCGAAGTGTGGGTTTCAAAGAGAGATAAGGTTTCCAGGTTATACGCGCTTCGTCTTCGCTCCGTGGTCTCGATACGGCGGACACGCAGCGCCTACTCGACCAACGCTTACCCCGCTCACATCGTCCCGATGTTCTTTCGGGAGCGCGAGGGGCGAGCCCAACTTGCAATCACAGAAATATCTTCCGGTGTGGTACGGCAACAGCCACCGATCAGCCGCGCACCTGCTTTGTACCATTCTTTTGCCTGTTCGCCAAAAGATTCATGAACAGGATCACCCTCCCAATCATTCTTCGTTGCGTCGTAGGTCTCGCCGGAGTTTGGATAAACGAGAATTGGTTTGTTCGTCGCATTCTTCGCCGCGTGGATCAACGACGAAATATATTTTGGCGATGTGCAATTGATTCCAATGGCGGTGATCTGTGCGTTCAGATCTTCAAGGTACTTCACACAATCTGCGAAAACCTGACCCTCTGAAACATGCTTTTCATCGTGCGCGGAAAAACTGACCCAGGCTGTGATGTTTGGAAATTCCTTGAGAAGTTGTGCAATTGCCTGTGCTTCTATTAAACATGGAATTGTTTCGCACGCGAGCATTTCCGCGCCCGCTTCAGTCAACGCCCTCATACGCGGACGGTGAAAGTCCATCAACTCTTTTACAGTGAGACCGTAATTGCCGCGGTATTCGGAACCATCTGCAAGGAACGCGCCGTACGGTCCAACTGACGCGGCGACGAAGGGCTTTGCTCTTCCAACGCGATTTATTTCATCCACCCAAAATTTATCGCGCGCTTCGACGGCAATTTTTACAGATCTTTGAATTAGAGAGATAGCTTCTTGTTCGTTGAACCCGCGTTTTGCAAATCCTGCAATGGTGGCTTGATAACTTGCCGTGATGGCACAGTCTGCGCCCGCTTTGAAATAATCGTAATGGACTTGTTTGATGGCGTCTGGTTGTTCGAGCAAAATTTTGGCAGACCAAAGTGAATCTTTTAGGTCATGGCCGCGGCGTTCCAGCTCGGTGGCGAGAGCGCCGTCGATCACGAGAGCGGGATAGTGGTCCAGAATGAAGGTGATGGGATTCATCGTCTGGTAGGATACCATTAAACGGTACATGGACAGTGTTGTTTCCACTGCCCAATTAATTCAATCTATAACGAACGTCTCTTTTATTGTCTGGCGCTCATCCTACTGCCCAGCCAGCCAGCACCGATGGTCAGAACTATGCTGACAAGTGTGCTCACACTCAAACCGTCAAAAATAATACTTACAAGGCTAACCAGAACACCCAATACGATGCCGTGAAGCTCGACGGCGTTGCCGACGCGTCGTGCCAACCACATCGCACCCAGAATGGTAAAGAGAATCAGGCTGACCGGTCCGATCCAGGGCGCATATTGATTTGCAAACGCCTCAATCATGGCCGGGTCGGGCGCGCCCCGCGCCTGGAACCCAAGGTAGGATGCATACCCAGTGATAATGAGGAAGATCGTCAGAAAACCGGCGATATAGACCGCAAGAGCGGTCAACACAACGCGTACCCATTTGATCTGCGAGAGTTCAGTTGTCATGGTGGCAATCTCCTTTTGGTTAACGTACGCAGCAGGGAGATATGGGTTGCGGCTAATTTAGTTAGATGAAGGAATCTAATAATGAGGATGGAACTTCTAATTCCCCAACAACCATTCGTCAAAAAAACCGATCAGCCTTCTTTGGTAGCGACGCGGGTTATCCAAATAAATTGCCAGATGCGCAGCATTTTCGTCCACCCATAAAAAACGCGGTTGATTTGCGGCGTTGAATAATTCTTCGCCTGAATCGGGCGGCGCGACTGTATCGCCAGTGCTGTGAACGATATACACCGGGCGCGGACTGATCCTGGCTATATCCTCTACAAGATTTAGATCTTTGATGCTAATACCTGTTTCCCATTCTGCCAGCAACTTCGCCAGCGGATTGATCACAGGATACGGCACAAGGTAATCAAACTCATCGTTCAAGGAGGCAAATGAACTATCCACAAAAAGTGCCTCGATCTCAGGGAATTGCGCGGTCGCACGGATCAATGTTGCTCCGCCCATCGAACCGCCCCATGCGCCCACATGATTGACATCTGGCTGCATTATCACAAAGTCCAGAGCAGCTTTTACATCCAGCACTTCAAGGTAACCAACGGTTGAGATCTCGCCGTCGCTTTCGCCATGTGCTCTGGCATCCCACGAAAGGACACCATATCCCTTTTTTGCCAGCATCGCATGGATCCATTCGGGGCGGTTATCACCATATCCATGTGCGAGCAGAATCACCGCGCCTTTTCTGGGAGGCGTATACCAGGCAGACAAGCGCACTCCGTCTTCAGTGATCAGGTCAAGTTGTTGGAATTCAACCTTGCTTTCTCTCAGTGTATTCCCTGGCGGTATGATGCGCGGCGGATGCAGGGCGTTGTTGACTTCAGCAAGACCAAGTAAGACTGTCAGAACAGCCAACACGACAATGGATTTGAATGCAAAGGTTAAAATTGATCGCGCACGATTCATTTTTACAAATCCTTGTAATACCGAACTAAAGGCAGTGTATCCAGCCGTCTCTTAAGTATCCCATTCTTCAGTGCACCCCAATCTTGTTGGTCCTGATATTCAGAATCAAGCAGTACGCCAGGTTTCTTTCTCATATCTGAAACAAACTTCGGCCTCTCAGCTTGACCCACACCTTCAAGAGCATAGAAACCAGTAACGAGTTCTGAAAAATCTGTCCACTCATCTGGTATCGTGGTATTGGAAAAGTAAGCCTGCAGCTTAGTCCCAATTACTGCACTTTGGATTTCCCACTCACGATATGCTTTATCAAAATCGGCCTGTTTTTGACTCTTGGCGCCCAAGTGAGCGAACTGAATTGCGATGATTATTTCCATTATGGATTTGCTTAACTCACTGACAAGCTGAGTCTTGATTTCAAGTGCCTTTTGATGGTTTTGCCAGCGACGATAATGGTTAGTATAAGTAACCCAGAAATCAGTGCTCCAACAGGCAGAATGGTCAATGGGTGTTTGAGAAGTTCGGCAATAACATTACCCTTTAACGGTTGTTGTTAGTGACAATGGGATAGAACGTGGACTCCCTGCCGTAACGTTACTTGCTTTTGACAAAGTATATGCTATTTCAGTGGGCTCATCAGGAACACGGAGAATCTTGGGAAGATGGCTGATGAGATGCATGTCCTGTGGAATCGCGAGCACTCCGACGACCATTTGGATTGAAGGATTGGCAGGACAGTCGAGCCAACGGTTACGCCTCGGCAGAGCCGCCATGTGTGGGAACATGTGTAATACTCTTGATGAACTCCACTTCTTCTGTACTGAAGGGCGTTCCATCCTCCCGAAGGATGTCATGAAACCAAACGTCTGGCTCTGGAGTGCCGGGTTTGGAACCCCATGGGTAAATAGTCTGCGTCTTGCCCTTGACCAGACCCCAATTGTAGCAACCGACACGCTCCCGTTTGAAGATAGGTAGGTGCGTCTCGAAATGACTGTCGCGGGTGCGCGCCATATACTCGGTACACATCACAGGATAACCCAGGGATTTCAACTCTTGAATGTCCTGGGTCAAACTGGCTGCGTCCCGGTAGTGGTGAAAAGTGACGATATCCGCAACTTCCAATTGAACCGTCTTCAGTTCTGGGTCGTCAGAATATGTCCCAACGGTCAAGGGTTGCGCTGGTTCGGCAGCCCGCGCCCATTCAAAGGCTTTTTTCAGTAACGGTATGGATTTAGAGCCCAATCCTTCATTTCCAGGCTCGTTATAGATATCCCACATCAAGATTCTGCCATCCTGCCCGAAGGTCCCGATGACATTGGTTATATACTCCTCCAACTGGATCCAACTGCTCGGGTCGGTGACCAGCGCTGAACCTGGTGAGCGCATCCAACCTGAGTTATGCACGCCTGGGATCGGAGGCGGTTGCTGACCAAGCTGAGGATTATCGTTCCAGCAGTCATCGAACAGCACGAAGAGGGTACTAAGTGCGAGACTCTCTGCTATTTTCAAGTAGTGGTTGATTCGGCCCTTGAAACCAGCAGCATCCGCTTGCCAGACCAGGTTGTGGAGGTAGACTCTGACCGTATTGAAGCCCAAGTCCGCTGCCCACCCCAACTCGCGCTCGATGGTGTCCGGGTCGAACGTTTGGCTCTGCCACATCTCCAGCTGATTGATTGCAGTGCTAGGGATAAAGTTGCATCCCACCCGCCAAGGCTGCTTTTCATACCATGCCTGTGCCTGCTCTTTAGACCATCTCTGGTGACTCATGATTTATTCTCCGTTTATTCGTTTTCTGTGTCTTCGATGACATAGCCTCTATCTGGTTGATAGGCCCTAAAATAATCAATAGTAAACTTTTTTGGATATGGAGCGCTTGGATCATAGTTTCCAATCCACGCGCCTTCGAAGGGATGCTCGTAAATACCTAACATAAATTGCATGGGATATTTTGGCGATTGATTGATCGTTTTGATTATTAGGTTGTCAACATAAAAATCAAGATGGGTAGGCGTCCATTCCAATCCATAGATATGATATTGGGTAGCATCGATATTTAGAAACTCTTCATAAAATTCATCCTTTATGTTTTGATCTCCCCAGGGATGCACACCAAACCGTACCTCAGACGAAGTTGAGCTGGTGTGAGAGCCTACTAACTCACATATCGCGATTTCCCCAGAACTTTCGGGAGAATCTTCATATCCGATCATCCAGAAAGCCGCATGATTGGCGCTGGTGTTGACTCCCTTGGCCCGAAGTTCAAAATACCCGTATTGTGGAACATATTTTTGAACATTTGTTTGTGCTTCTCTGACTACACAAGCACTGCTGAATCTGAGCTGTCCCAATTTGCTTCCCACAGGACCTGCAAATTCACCTGTCTGAATAGATGAACATCTCACTTCTCCATCAAATTCAGGACACCATGGCTGCTGATCCTTTGTAATTAACAATACTAAGTTGCCATCCTCGAAATAATAGTTGGGCGCCGATCGCGCTCTTGAACTCCAATGCGGTAGATAAAAAGGAAACCATTTGTTGGTATCAATACTTGGCCCGTCAAATTCATCACTGAGTTCGAGTATATAACCTGTTTTTTCCAAAGGGTTGGCAGGAAAATCTCCAGGGGATATTTTATCTAGCATAAAATCTTTCCATTAGTAACATAATTCTCGTTTAGGCATTGGGTCAATCTGGAAGGATTGGGTGATCAGGGGAGCCAATATTCCAACTGAATGTTATCCGGGTCCCGAAACGCTACGTACTAATTGTGTGTGTGGAGCTAATTCTAACCATTGTTAGAGAGAAATTCCTTACAGTCTGTTCTTTTCTTACGCTGGTTTTCATTTTTGTGCTCGGTGAATAAGACCTGCAACACTGGTTTCAAACATGCTTTGCCAATTCTTTGCTGCTAATGGCTTAAGCAGGCCGATGGATACTCCATGGAAAACTTCCGTATTCGTTATCTGAGTGAGGTCAGGAGAGAG
>JAXIPJ010000123.1:0-41192 GCA_045402985.1 Anaerolineales bacterium | reverse complement strand
ATCCAATTCAATACCCCTTCCGGGATATATCCCAGATCTTTCATATCATCGATAAAAATCGAATGACCCTCTTTGACAGCCTGGGCTTCTTCGCGTTTGCTCATCTTGCCTTTACCGCTTGGCTTGAGCAACACTGAAAGATGGATCCAGACCGGCTCATCCCAACCAAAGGCACGCACAATTTGCACATGCAGCGGAAACGTGGACAGCCACTCAGAGCTACGCAACACGTGAGTGATCTTCATCTCGTGATCGTCCACCATCGCCGCAAGATGATACGTGGGCAGACCATCAGATTTTAACAACACATAATCATCGAGATATTTATTCTCGGTCACAATGTCACCGCGCAGCTGATCGTGGACGATCGTCATCCCCTCTTTTGGCATCTTAAAGCGGATTACATACGCTTCACCTGCAGCAATTCGACGCGCAGCCTCTTCAGGATCCAGCGTCCGGCACAAGCCATCATACTGGACTCGGTCCACCTTTTGCGCTTCCTGCTCCTTGCGCATCTTATCCAATCGTTCGGGACTGCAAAAACAAGGATATGCACTTCCCTTCTGGACGAGCAGCTGGGCATGTTTTAGATAGCTTTCGCGTCGCTCAGTCTGACGATAGGGCCCAAAGCTACCGCCATGCACAGGGCTTTCATCGGGCGTGATACCAAGCCAATCCAAACTGCGAACAACCTCCTCCTCCGAGCCGGGAACGAACCGCTTTTGATCTGTATCTTCCAACCGCAGAATGAACTGTCCGCCGGTCTGGCGCGCCAGCAGATAATTAAAGAGGGCCGTGCGCGCACCTCCAAGATGGAAACGCCCGGTCGGCGAAGGAGCCATGCGAGTACGTGTCTGTTTTTGATTCAAAAGTTATTCTCCCGAATGTTTTCGGTGGTTGAGTAGCCGAAGGCGTATCGAAACCACTATTTCATATATACTTGTTATTCGATGGTTTCGATACGCTCCTCGCAGAAAATGCTCGAAGCTACTCAACCATCTGCGAACCTAAAACTCCATTTGTTTGTGCCGCATGGCGACACTTTGGACCAACCCAATACCGAGCATTAATGCGGTGAGTCCGCTGCCACCATAGCTGATGAATGGCAATGGTAATCCCGAAACAGGTACGATGTTCAAATTCACACCAATATTGACCATACCTTGAAAAAAGATCAACGTGGCCACACCATACGCAATACACATCCCGGCAACATCGCGCGCCTTTTGCGCGGTGCGCAGGCATCTCCATATCACCAATACGATGATGACAATTACCAGCAACGAACCGACAAAACCGAATTCTTCCGAAATGGCAGAAAAGATAAAGTCTGTGTGGCGCACCTTCAGGAAACGTAATTGAGTCTGGGTACCGTGACCATACCCCTTACCAAAGAGTCCACCTGAGCCGATGGCTATCTTAGCCTGATCCACATTATACTTTTCACCAAAAGTGGCGTTTGGGTCGGGCACAATAAAATTAATGATACGTTGCTGCTGATACTCCTGCATGAAAGGCAGGCGGATCCCAAAAGCGGATAGTGTAACAATCGAGCCCAAAACAAGAAAACCGATCCCACCAAAAATAAGCACATGCTTGAATTGCATCCCATTGAACCAGAGGAGTGAAACAAGGATGACCATGAGCACGATCACATTACTGAGATTCGGCTGAAGCAGGATCCATATTCCAAGCCCCATCACCCACACAAAAGCCACGAATAGCCAGCGCAGGTCACGCGGCTGGTTCTGCGTCTTCTCGAAATAACGCGCCAATAGCAATATCGCCACGATCTTTGCAAACTCAGTCGGCTGAAGGAATAACACACCCACTTGAAACCAGCGCGCCGCGCCAAACACTTCCTGCGCGCTAAGATATAAGGAAAAGAGCAGGAGACTCATCACGATAAATATCGGACGATATAAAGCCATCCAATAGCGATAATCAATCGCGGCGACAATAAATATAAGGACGAGGCCCACCAGGGCAAAGTAGATCTGACGATTGATGAGCGGTAGCAACACTTCATTCCCCGCCACGGCCGAACGGATCATGGTTGTGCCAAATGCAGTGGCAAGGACCACTGTGCCCAACAACCAGAAATCAAAATATCGCCATGAAATGTCTCGTAACATAATGAATTTTCTTGCAACAGCCCTTCGACTCCAGACGCCGCGTTGAACGCCCGGTCCGCCGCAAAGGGCCAAAGCTTATCTTTTACTTTGTCTTCCGCGCGCGGCGGCGCGGCGCACTCTTGATGGGGATATCTGCCACCAGTCGCTGTGAACGTCCATCATGTTCCACGCCGATCTGCATGGACTGCGCATCGATCTCAACGTGACGCGATATCGCGGCAATCAGATCATCTTTAAGGGAATCCAGCTCCGCCGGGGTCAGATCCGTGCGATCATGGATGAGGACGAGCTGCAGCCGTTCCTTGGCGCTCTCGGCACTGTTCTTTTTTCCGAACAATCTCTCGAAGAAGCTCATGTTACTTCCTCCCCGCCAGCCGCTGGAGACGTTCCCACAAACTGCCCTGACTCTCCAGGTCCAGGAATGGAACGCTCTCACCCTTTAAACGCCGAGCAATATTGCGGAAAGCCTGGCCCGCTTTGCTCTTCGGATCATAGGCAACGGGTGCACCGCGGTTCGAGCCGATGATCACGTTTTCATCTTCGGGCACAATGCCGATCAACTCGACTGCCAGCAGGTCCAACACATCATCTGCAGAAAGCATATCGTGATTTTTCACCAGGTGCGGATTCAGGCGATTGATGATGAGTGCTGCGGGTCCCTTTTCCTCCGCTTCGAGAATACCGATGACGCGATCCGCATCCCGAACCGCTGAGACTTCGGGATTGGTGACCACTAAAACGCGGTCGGCGGCGGCGATGGCATTTCTGAATCCGCGTTCGATGCCGGCAGGCGAATCGATGAGCACGAAATCATAGTCGGCGCGCAACTCTTTGATCAGCCGATTCATGTCGCTGGGTGAGACGGCATTCTTATCGCGCGTCTGCGCGGCAGGGATAAGATATAAGTTGGGCAATTTCTTATCACGGATCATGGCTTGTTTTAAACGACAACGGCCTTCGATCACATCCACAATATCGTAGACGATACGGTTTTCCAAACCAAGGATCACATCCAGGTTGCGAAGACCGATGTCGCCGTCAATACAAACGACCTTGGAACCATTCGAGGCGAGCGCAACTGCGAGGTTCGCAACGGCAGTGGTTTTCCCAACTCCGCCTTTTCCTGATGTAACGGTAATGACTTGTGCTGGCATGTGATGATTCCTATAAGTTCGATGAAATTAATTTCAATGGTCTCGGCGGCGAGAGCGAACAATAATTTATCCAGGCGACCAGAATTCTGCCTGTAGTTTTCCGTTTTCATTGATGCGCGCGATCTCTGGCTTCGGGTTCTCCTGCGGTTTCAACGAAGCTGACACTTCCTCCGCGATGCGCAATTGAGTAGGCGAAAGATCCAAAGCACAGATCACAGCAGCTTTGTTTCCTTTGGCACCAGCATGCACCATCCCGCGCAGACGTCCCCAAATGATGACGTTTCCTTCCGCGATGATCTCTGCTCCTGGGTTAACATCGCCGAGAACGACTACATGGCCTGGGAATTCAATTCTTGTCCCGGAACGAAGTGTGCGCTCAAGGAATAAAGCCGTCTCGTCACCGAGATCTTTTACCGAAAATTGACGTGACTCTTCAGGCCTGGGTTTGGACACCCGGGTTGCCAACCCCAGCAATTGAGCAGTCTTTTCTGTTGTGGGTGATTCGCTGATCACCGCCCAGAGAGAGATGCCGCGATCAGAAAGTTGATCGCGCAGATCCACCAGGTCATTGACATGCAGGACTTGGCTGGCTACATCCAATGCCAGACGCGCGCCTTTAAAGAAATCAGGTTGCGCATCCACCTGAGCGAGAAAAGCGGTGCGCTGTTCATCCCACGGCGCATCATCCAATGAGACGAGCAGTCCGTCGCGTAAGCCTTTGATTTGGATCAGAGAGTTCGTCCCATTCATATACTGTGGCGAGATTACAGATTTTGCAAACCAGATTGATAATAGATTCGCGATTAATCGAAATTATAGCATGAAGTCCATGCAGGTCTTTTAGCCGCCCGGGCTTTGCACCAGATCAATGGACTTGAGTTCAAAGTAGGCTTGTATCACGCGCGCAACAATGGGCGCCGCCACAGTTCCACCTTCACCACCGTGGTATGCGAAGGCCAGCACGATAATCTCCGGGTCATCAAAGGGCGCGTATGCAAGCGTCCAGGCATGTGTGGGCCACAGACCAAAGTTGCACTGATTGGCTAGACTTGCCACGTCATCACAATATTCGGCGGTGCCCGTCTTACCTGCCACTGCAATTGGAATAGGATAATCCTCTAAAAAGATATCATGAAGCGTGCCAAGCTCTTCGGTCACGGCCAGACGCGTGCCCGTGCGAACCGCTTCAATGGTCGAGGGTTTAACGATCCTGAAATCGTCGGTCTTATCGCAATAGCCAACTTCACAATCCCAGATTCGAATTTTAGGAGTTTTGGTAATATCCCATTTCAGGTTGGGTGTAAATGGTGAAATCTGATAGCTCCCCCGCGGTGCAGAAGTAAATGATTTAGTGGGATCCGCGAAATTTACCCACTTGGGTATAAGATTCCCCAGTCTGTTTGCCACCTCACGCACCTCATAAATGCTGAAGTCAGACGGGTCGAACCAGACTGGGATGACGCGGCCTTCGCTGTCCTGCACTTCACGCACAATGGTGGGCTGCATTAATTTACCGCGATTTGCAATCGTGGCACCAGACATGAGCACCTGCAGTGGTGTGCTCTCGACAAATCCCTGCCCCACGCTGGCAATATAAGTATCACCGGTCGACCAGTTCTCGCCTGTGTTGATGCGTTTCCATTGCGGCGAGGGGATCAATCCATCCTCCTCACCAGGAAGCTGGATGCCCGAACGTGCGCCATAACCAATCGCGCGCGCATATTCACCGAGACGGAAAATATTCAGACCATCCTCGATCTCACCTTCAAAGCCGCCGCCAAGCTTGTAAAAACATACATTGCTTGAGTAGGCTATACAATGGAAGAAATCCAGCGAGCCGAAGCCAGCTTCATTGATCACACCATTGCGATCATAGATCCAATCTACAAATGGACGTGAGTTACGTTCGGTACATGGGTCATTGGGCGAAAATTTTTCGCACAACACAAGGCGGCCGGGCGTCTCCACGATCTGTTCGGGGCCGATCACCTCTTCATTGAAAGCACCTGTGGCGGTCGAAAGTTTAAACGTAGAGCCAGGAGGGAATATTCCGGAAACGGCGTTGTTTACAAGGGGGCGGCGCGGGTCCTGCACCAATTGTTCATAGTAATAGCCAGGAATAAAACGCGCCATACGATTGTTCTCAAATGTTGGATAAGAGACCATCGCAAGGATCTCGCCCGTCTTGGGATTCATGGCGATCACCACACCGCTTGAGATACGCGTCGTTCCAAAGAAAGTATTCCAGTAATTGACTTCATCGATAAGCGCTGCTTCTGCTGCTTTTTGCAGGCGCGTATCAATGGTTAGAACCACATTATTACCGGGTACCGGAGGGATCGGCGGTTCAAGGGTGCGCCGCACCTGTCCGGCCACATCAATTTGAACGACTCGCTCTCCATTTTTGCCCAGCAGAATATCATCCAGCGAAGTTTCCACGCCTGAATATCCGATCTTGTCACGGTTGGAAATAAAGCCCCGGTCCTCATAAAGATCTTGAAGGGCCTCGGGAATCGGACCTAGAAATCCGACAACGTTCGCAGTCAGAGATCCCGTCGGATAATCCCGAATCGGATCGATTTCCACCGAGACGCCGGGCCAATCCACCGATCTTTCGCTAACAATACGGGCGAGTTCTTCGCCAATATTACATTTAATGCGAACCGGACTATAGGGCGCAATTGAGTCGCCGAGTGCGACCATATCCGCAATTGGAGGCCCAGCGACGCAGGGAGCAAACAGCTTTGCCTGGCTTAGTGTTTCAGCCGTGACTGGACCTCCTGCTGGAACATCGATCAATGCAGATAATTCACGATAGATGTGCTGGATATCTGCATCATCATCCGGCAGACCTGCGGGTGTGATCACCACATTATAAGAAGCGAAATTACGTGCAAGGATATGATCATTACGATCATAGATAATACCGCGCGCCGAAGGGTCGCTAATGGTAAATGTGTAATTATCAACAGCCTGGTCATTCCATGTTTGTTCACTAAAGACTTGCAAGGCAAGCAACCGTGATGTGAGAACACCCACGACTCCAATAAGCAATGCGTACACGACCAACGTGCGCCAAAGCGGCACTTGAAACTTATTCGTACTTTGCGAACTCATTCAACCTCCGGAGACGGATACACCCAGCGTGCCAGATCACGCATCACTGCATACACGGGAATCGCGAGCAGCATATTAAGCAAGACACTTGGCAAAGTGAGCACACCCAGAACATCACTCAAAGGCAGCGAAACGCCTGAAAGGCTTAAAACTGCAAAAGTTAAAAGGCTTGAAATGATCGACCCAAGAAAAGTAACGCTGAACATGGCAAGCAAGGGTGCCTGCCAGACACGCCTCTGCAATATTTGGGCAAGCCCCACCACGGCAAAGTAGCCAATCAATGGTGCCAGCCAGGGAAGCGCGGAGACGAAGCCAACAAGCAGACTCGTTGCAACCGCCCAGTGCCAGGACGATTCAACTTCCTCCTGCAATGCCCAAGCCGCCAGCATCACCAAAGGCAGATCGGCTATGCCTGAGAGCAAATAAACACGGCTGACAATTGCAGTTTGCAGGATAACCGCTAAGATGATCACAGGAAGTGCAACCAAATTTCGCATTGTATCCTATGGAACTGGGATCAGCGGAGAAGTATCCACGGGCTTGAAATTGACGATCACCAGTACGATCGCAAGCTGATTAAAATCCACCACAGGCTGGACGGTGGCCCGCTGGAACAGATCAAAATCGCGTGAGCGAACATTTACCACCTGTCCCACGATCAGGTCAGGAGGGTAACCTCCTCCGAGTCCTGATGTTAAAGCTAGATCTCCTATTTCAATTTTTTTTACCTTGGGGATCAAGTCCAGGTTGACATCGCCAGTTACTGATCCGACCAATGAAGCCTCTGTTTCAGCATTCTGAAGACGAACGTTTACTTTGGAAGCAGGGTCAGTGATCAACTGAATGCGGGATGCATCCGCAATGACCGCGTCCACTCGACCGACCAGACCCTGATCGGTGACAACAGGCATACCTGGCAGAAATCCGTCGTTTGAGCCGCGGTTGATGATCACATAATGGAGAAAAGGGCTCGGGTCCTTTCCAATGACCACGGCGGCTTGATAACGATTTTCGGGCCGCGCCTGGGCAAAATCCACGAGCGCGGCGAGGATCTGCGTCTCCCCCACTTGTTGCTGCAATTGGATTACCTGCGCCTGCAATTCGGCGTTATCGGCTTCCAGTTCCACATTACGTTGTTGTAGTGAAGCAATGTCGCGCGGCGCGGTGATAAAATCCTGCACAGCCACAAAACGTGTCGAGAACCAGGCTTGCACATTGATCAACGATCCGGTGAAAACATTGGAGGCACTGCTAAAGTAACCTCCGAGTGCCAGCGCCATTATCCCCCCCACGACCAAAAAGATGATCGTTGTTTGAAGCGTACGGGAAAATAAGTTTCTCATGTTAGTGTGCGAACAATGATCGCCGCGAACGGCAACTTAAAAGTCACATGCTGTGACGCGTACTGCCACGTTCCAAGCCGACCAGATAGCGACTCAAGGTATCGAAATCTTCAAAGATCATACCGGCGCCGCGCGCCACACAGGTGAGCGGGTCTTCTGCCACCCACACGCGCAACCTGAGTTCATCGGTGAGACGATCCGCCAATCCTTGCAGCAAACCGCCGCCACCCGCCAGACAGATACCGATATCCATTAAGTCTGCTACGATCTCCGGTGGAATCTCATCCAACGCGTCCCTGATCGTATCCACAATCACCTGGACGGAACCAGCAAGCGCCTCACGCATTTCAATCGAAGAAATCTCGATACTTTCAGGCAATCCAGTTACAAGATTGCGGCCCCGCACTTCCATCGTTTTTTCCGGTTGAAGTGAATACGCGGACCCAATTTTCCATTTGATCTGCTCCGCGATCCCTTCGCCCACAAGCAGGTTATATTTGTTGCGCAGATATTGCACAATATCCTGATCCATTTCATCGCCAGCCACGCGTAGTGAACGGGATGCCACGACACCGCTCATCGACAGGACAGCCACTTCAGTTGTGCCACCCCCGATATCCACAACCATGCTCCCCTTCACATCTGCAACAGGAAGCCCCGCTCCCAACGCCGCTGCAATGGGTTCCTCGATCAAATAAGCCACACGCGCCCCCGAAGCCATGACCGCGTCATATACCGCGCGTTTTTCGACCTCGGTCACGCCCGTTGGGATGCCAACCACCACGCGTGGACGCGGTAACGGCACAACACTTTGTTCGTGAACTCGACCAATAAAGTATTCCAACATCACCTGTGTTATATCAAAGTCGGAGATGACACCGTCACGCAATGGGCGTATCACAGCGACGTTGCTGGGCGTGCGCCCCATCATCGCCTTGGCTTCCAAACCTATAGCCAATGGCTGGCGTAATCGCTTGTCAATCGTCACCCAGGATGGTTCGTTAATAACGATGCCTTTGCCGCGCACGTTAACCAGTGTATTTGCGGTTCCCAGATCAATTGCAATATCCAGCGAAAACAGGCCCAAAAGCCAGTTAATCGGATTAAACGCCAAATTAGGCTCCTCGATGACGATCTCAAAGCAATATAATTGCTAAGGTATTATACCTAACAATTCGTATCCCCGTGCCTTGCAGGGGTGTTAAAATAGGCAGCAAGCAGAGCATTATACCTACATTTAACCACGGAGGAGACATGTCAAAGATCGCTGTAGTGACCGACAGCACAACTTACCTGCCAGCAGAACTTGTCAAACAGTACAACATTACCATCGCACCGCAAGTATTGATCTGGGGCGACCAAACATATAAAGACGGCGTCGACATTACGTCCGAGCAATTTTTCACCAGGCTCAAAACAACCAAGGTGATGCCCACCACTTCCCAGGTTGCTGTGGTTTCCTTCCAGGAAATTTTCCAGGATCTCGTCAACAAGGATTTCGAAGTGCTCGCCCTACTTGTTTCCTCCAGACTTTCCGGAACCAACCAGTCTGCTGCCCAGGCAAAAGAATTGATGGGTTCAGCTGGAGAAAAAGTCCATATTGTGGATAGCCAGTCAGTGGCAATGGCGCTTGGTTTTCAGGCTCTGGCCGTGGCACGCGCTCTGGAAGGCGGCGCAAGCCTGAAGGAAGCCATCGCTCTGGCGGAAAAATCTCACGCATACACAGGCGTTTTCTTTGCTGTGGACACACTGGAATTCCTGCATCGCGGCGGACGTATCGGCGGCGCACAACGCTTCATCGGATCCGTGCTTAACATGAAACCAATTCTCGCCATTCAAGATGGACGTGTCGAAGGCGTTGAGCGCATCCGCACAAAAAGCAAGGCACATGATCGTGTACTTGAATTGGTGGTTGAGAAGACAAAAGGCAAGTCGCCTATTCGACTCGCAACCCTGCATGCCAATGCAGCAGATGATGCCAAGGCATTGCTTGCAAGAGCGGAACAAGCACTCAATCCAATTGAAAGCATCTTTACAGAAGTCAGCCCCACGGTCGGCACGCACGCTGGCCCGGGCACAGTTGGTCTAGCATTCATGGCAGGCATGTGATCATCCTTCCTCCCCACCCCTCTTCCATGGGAAGAGGGGTTTTTATGCGTGTATAATTCAAGCATGAAAAATCCGGACCCTCTTGTTATCGGCATCGCAGGCGGATCTGGCTCAGGCAAAACAACTGTCGCACAGGAAATTCTGCAACGCGTGGGCCGCGAGCGCATCGCTTTTCTCCAACACGATTCGTACTACAAAGACCTAAGCAGATTACCCCCGACCCAACGCGCTCAGATCAACTTCGACCATCCTAACTCGCTCGAAACGGAATTGTTGATTCAGCATGTCGCCTCTCTGCGCGCGGGGAAGGCGGTGGAGGTGCCGATCTATGATTTCTCCACTGACAGCCGCACCAGCCAAACATTCACAGTCCAGCCGCAGCGTGTGATCCTGGTGGAAGGTATACTCATTTTCACTGAAGCTACCTTGCGAGAGATGTTCGACGTAAAAATTTTTGTAGATACCGATGCCGACCTGCGCTTTATCCGCAGACTCGAACGCGACCTCGCCGAACGTGGCCGCACGACAGAATCTGTGATCAAGCAATATCAGTCCACTGTCCGCCCGATGCATTTGGAATTTGTGGAGCCGTCGAAACGCTATGCCGACGTCATCATCCCCGAAGGCGGATTCAACACCGCCGCACTCGATATGGTTGTTGCACGCGTGGATGTGTTATTGAAATAATTCGTAGGGACAGAGCATTGCTGTGTCCCTGCACAATCACAAAGGAGAACCCAAATGGCAAAACAATGGTCGACCCCACCAGCAATGCAAATTGATTCGAAGAAAAAATACAAAGCGCACATGGAGACCGATAAAGGCACCATGGTCATCGAGCTCTTCGCCGATAAAGCGCCAAAGACTGTCAACAACTTCGTCTTCCTGGCGCGCGAAGGCTATTATGAAGGTGTCAAGTTTCATCGCGTGATCTCCAACTTTATGGTGCAAGGTGGTGACCCCACCGGCACAGGCTCTGGCGGACCCGGCTATAAATTTGAAGATGAGTTCCATCCCAGCCTAAGGCATGATAAGCAAGGGATACTTTCCATGGCAAACGCGGGCCCACGTACCAACGGCTCACAATTTTTCATCACGCACACTCCCACACCGCATCTGGACAATAAGCACAGCGTCTTCGGTCAGGTTGTTGAGGGCCTGGATGTGCTCATGTCCATTCCGCCGCGTGACCCCAGCAACATCAATGCCCCAGCTGTGAAGATCAATCGTGTCACCATCGAAGAAAGCGAATAAAAAGGGTACGCCAAACGGAAAGAGACCGGCACAGGAGGCAACCTCAAACGTTCCTGTGCAGTCTTCCCGCGCGGCTGCAAACAACGGGAAAACGCGAACACAAAGCACTCAACCAGGCAAAACGGTTCAAGCGGAGACTCAAGGCAAACCAAAGAGCGTAAGCCTGCGAACAAAAATCTTGCGCATTGTCGCCATCCTTGCCGTCATTGGGGTTACACTTTACACATATACAATACGCGACCGAGTGGAGGAATTCCAGGCGTTTGGGTACCCCGGCATCTTTGTCATCGCGCTGCTGGCGAATGCAACCATTCTATTGCCTGCTCCCGGCGCGGCTATTATCTATGCGATGGGAGCGGTCTTCAATCCATGGCTGGTTGGCTTGGCCGCAGGCTCCGGTGGAGCAATTGGAGAATTGTCCGGCTATCTCGCAGGTTTTAGCGGTCAGGCGATGATCGAAAGAACAGATATTTATGACCGCACCAAACCCTGGGTCGATAAATACGGAGGCTGGGCTATCCTCGTCTTATCCGCAATTCCCAATCCTTTGTTTGACGTTGCCGGCGTAGCCGCAGGGATCGCTAAAATGCCGATCCAGACATTTCTCTTCTTCGTCTGGATTGGTCAATTGATAAAAATGACCATGTTTGCTCTGGCAGGAAAATATTCCATTGAATGGTTTGCAAATTTCATCAATTAGGAGAATAACATGTCAGACTTCGATCAGATAGATTCATATCTCGAAAAGAATCTCGATAAGAGCATCGCTGAACTTTCCAAACTCGTTGCACAACCAAGCATCAGCGCGCAAGGGATCGGACTGAAGGAGTGCGCCAATCTCGTCGCGGATATGCTGCGCACACGCGGTTTCACTGCCGAGGTGATGGACACTGAAGGCGCGCCCGTCGTTTTCGCAGTACGAAAAGGCAAAGGCGATAAGACTTTGCTGTTCTATAACCATTATGATGTTCAACCTCCCGAACCGCTTGAATTATGGGAAAGCCCTCCATTTGAGCCTTCGCTTCGAGAGGGCAAACTCTACGGCCGCGGCGTGAGCGATGACAAGGGTCACATCGTTTCGAGATTGCACGCCATTGATGCGCTGCTTGAAACCGATGGCGATCTGCCTTGCAATATCAAATTCATCATTGAGGGTGAAGAGGAAACAGCCAGCGTGCATTTGCATGATTTCGTGCGCGACAATAAAGAGAGACTCGCCGCGGATGCCTGCATCTGGGAATTCGGCGGCGTGGACCATCGCGACGTCCCCATGCAATATCTCGGGCTGCGCGGCATCTGCTATGTGGAACTCACTGTCGAATCGTTGGGAATAGATGTCCATTCCGGACTGGGCGGTTCGATCTTCCCGAATGCGGCCTGGCGTTTAACTTGGGCATTAGCCACGCTCAAAGGGCCGGACGAACGCATCCGCATACCCGGCTTTTATGATGACGTGAAAGAACCATCCATACGCGACCGCGAATTAATGGATGCACTCCCCGATGTGGCTGATGAATATAAGAAACGTTATGGCGTGAAAAAATTTATCAAGGGTCTAACCGGCGGCACAGACCTCAAGATGGAGGAAGTTTTTGTTCCCACTTGTACGATCTGCGGACTCACTAGCGGATATCAAGGCCCTGGGTCGAAAACAGTCTTGCCTGCAAAAGCGTCTGCCAAAGTGGATTTCCGTCTCGTTCCAGACCAGAAGCCGGAAGACATCCTCAAAAAGCTGCGTGCACATCTCGACGCAGAAGGCTTTGAAGATGTGCAGATCACATACCTCGGGGGAGAAGCAGCCGCTCGGACAGACCCAGATGACAGCTTTGTAAGAACCGTGGTCCAGGCTGCTGAAGAAGTGTATGAGTTCCCAATGGAATTGGTCCCTATGGTGGGCGGGTCCGGTCCGAGTTATCCGTTTGTGTATGATCTTGGCTTGCCGGTCGCAACTGCCGGGTTGGGTCACCCGGATACGCGCGCCCATGCGCCGAATGAAAACATCCGCCTTGATCTATATTTAAAGCATGCGCGACACATGGCGCGCCTGATCAAAGAGTTTGCAAGGTAGGGATGCGTCGCTGGTTTGACTTCCATCATGACATCGGTCTGCAGCTGTTCACGCTGTATCTATTGCTCATCATCCCATTCCTTGTGACATTGTTGATTTTTGATGGGCTGGTAGGCGTGCGCATCCGTGAGGATGTACAGGCCAGTGACTTATCTTTGGCGCAATCCATCTCGCAGGAGGTTGACCTGGCAATCACCAAGGCGCTGAGCACGGTGAAAGGTCTATCAACGTATCCGGGTGTCATCCGAGCGGACACCGCGGAAATGGAAGAAGTTTTCAGCGTCATCTTGAATACCTCGCCAGAGGTCAATTTGGTTTACCGGCTCGATGCGAATGGCATCATGCTTTATCACTACCCAACCGGACCCGGCTCCACAGTCGGGGATGATTTTTCGTTCAGAGACTACTTCCAGCGCGCACTGCAAACCGACCAGCCTTTGGTCTCTCAAGGACGGATTTCACCAACGACCAACCAAGCAGTGGCAACTGCGGTCATGCCCCTCTGGTCGGCGGATGGAGACTTTCTTGGTTTGGTGGGAGCCAATATCAGGCTTGAGAGCCTGGGTGAGACATTGACCGCGGTGATCTCAAACCATCAAGCCGAGGAGGGCCTCCAAGTCATCATCCTTGATTCGGCTGACCAAATTATCGCATATTCTGATCCACAATTCCTGCTCCATCCCGCTGGTGATATTATTCCGGAAAGCTACCTCGTCGGCTTTACCGGTGACAGTCATTCACAGATCATGTTTGCGCCAGACGGCAAGGAAAGACTCTACACGCATATGGCGGTTTCAGATATCACCTGGCAGGTGATTGTCAGCCGTCCAACATCCGCTGCGTTCGCAACCCAGATCATCCTGCGGCGCATCGTGCAGATCGCCGCTGGGACATTTCTGCTAATCGGCCTATTTTTCTGGGGAACGCTCACCCTTAGGGTGATCAGGCCTATCGAACGATTGGCGCCCATCAGCGAATCGATTGGGTCGAATCAACCGCTAAGCGCTGAAGACCAAAAGCATCTTCAATCACAAGCAGACCGCAATGATCAGATCGGTCATTTGATCCGCAGTATTATCCGAATGAAAGATTCCATCTCGGAGCGGATGAAAGAACAGGCAACCCTGCTAGAGACGAGTACCGCAGTGGTATCAACGCTTGATCCTGAAACAGTGCTGAATCGCATTCTCGAACAGATGGGGCGATTGTTAAGCATCAAGATGTACGCGGTCATCGCGCTAGATCAGGAAAACGGGAGCTTCCGAATCCGCGCCGGACGCGGGCTTTCACGACAGTTCATCGAACAGTTATCCATCCAGCCAACTGAACCCGACTCCGTGACCATGCGCGCATTGCATGCAAACGAACCGATCCAGGTGAGTGATACAGAGATTGACCCTTCTTACACACTAAGAAAACAGCGTGCCCGCGTTGAAGGATATCGCGCCATCCTGGCTGTGCCACTCAATACGCAACATGCGCCACCTACTGCATTGTTGGTATTCCATCCGACTCCGCACGTTTTTACCCACAATGAAATTCAGCTCTTAACTAGTTTTGCCAACCATGCCACGATGGCCATCGAGAACGCGATGTTATATGAGCGCAGTGATATGCGTCTACGTGAGCAGACTCACCGGCTTGAAGCGCTCGTCCAATCCCTGCAAGATGGGCTGATCTTGAGTGACCTAAGCGGAACAGCTATTTATGCCAATAAGCGTGTTGGCGAACTTGCAAATATATCTGTAAAGAGCCTGACAGGGATGAACGTAGATCAGATCCTGGCACGTATCATTGCCAGGACATCAGAAAAAGCAAGCAATATAAAAGATGTCCAAAAAATTATGAATAAACAAGGAGAGCGAAAAGTTGAAATATCTCAAACACAACTGGACAAAACAATCCATCTACGGCTTGAGGTGTTCAACGTGAACGATGAAGAAGGAGATCCAATTGGGCGCGGCATCTTCTTCCACGATATTACAGCAGACCGCGAACTGGATCGGATGAGATCAAGCCTCGTCTCTACTGTGTCACACGAACTGAGAACCCCGCTCGCCGCGATCAAGGGATACGCATCTACCCTCCTTGCGGAGGATGTGGAATGGGATCGCGCATCACAACAGGAATTTCTTACCATCATCTCAGACGAATCAGATCGCCTGACAAACCTGGTCAATAATCTATTGGATTTGTCTCGCATCGAGGCCGGATCTCTTCGTCTCTCGCGCGAGAAGTGCGATATAAAGGAAACAATTAACCGGGCCGCAAAACAAGCTCGCTTGACGCCGGGAAACAAATTTGAGGCCCAGATCGAACCGAAACTTCCCAAGCTTTATGCCGATCCGCCGCGTCTGGAATCCATTCTACGAAACCTGATCGAGAACGCGGTTAAGTACGGGGGCGAGCAGGCAAGGATCCGTGTCGTGGTAAGCGGGGAGAACATGGAATTTCTATTCCGCGTCAGCGACGATGGCCCAGGGATCCCTGCCAATGAGGGCCAGCGAATTTTTGAAAGTTTCTATCGCGTGGACGACAGCCTGGCGCGTCTGACGAGCGGGGCGGGCTTAGGCCTTGCAATTTGTCAGGGCCTGGTGCGCGCCCACGGAGGCAAGATCTGGGCTGAGTCACAGGAAGCCGGAGCCTGTATCGCTTTTACAATTCCGGCGAGGACTGCCTCGCCTTCTAGGAATCACAAGAACTCAAAGAAGAATATCCGCTGATGAATATCAGTGTTTTGGTCGTGGACGATGAAAAGCCCCTGCGTGATTTTGTCCGCCGCAATCTCGAAGTGCGCGGCTACAAAGTGTTGACTGCCTCCAACGGGCTCGAAGCGCTGGCGATATTCAATAATGAGAACGTTCAATTGGTGATTATGGATATCATGATGCCGCACATGGATGGACTGGAAACAATGCGGCGTCTTCGTCAGGATTCCCATGTGCCGATCATTATTCTGACTGCCATGGGAGAAGAATCGGATAAGATCCGCGCGTTCGACCTGGGTGCGGATGATTATTTGACCAAGCCGTTCGGCGTTGGAGAATTGTTGGGGAGAGTCAAGGCGGTGTTGCGGCGCGCGGATTGGTCTGAACCAGGGACCAGCGACGAAACAATCGTGCGCGGCGAGATCGAGATCGATGCAGAACGTCATAAAGTGATAGTCCGCGGCAGGGTCATTGACCTTACGCCAACAGAGTTCAATCTGCTCCTTTATCTCATGAAGAACACGGGCAAGGTATTGCACCACCGGGCAATCCTGCAGCACGTGTGGGGAACGGAATATGGTGAAGAAGCTGAGTATTTACGCGTATATATGGGAAAGCTGCGCCAGAAGATCGAAGCGGATCCTTTCAACCCACAATACCTGCACACGGAGCATGGGATTGGTTACCGGTTTGAAGGATAAATTTTTTATTCTCTCCTGCATATTTGTGATTGACACCCTTGCGAAAATTGAAAGGGAATTATTTTGTCAGATGATCTTTGGAAAAATAGACCGCTTTCAGCTTCTCTCATATGAGCAACCTTCGCAAGGATTAGATTGTAAGGTACAAATTTTTATATTTTTTTTACGACTCCCCACCTGATTTTTAGTTAATTTTTCCATAGACCTCCTACAATTATCATAGAAGAGGAATGCATATCATTCCGCAAACGAATCTCTTTTCCCTTTGCAGGAGGCATAGAATGAAACGCTCGCTATTTAGTATCGCTACAGTTCTGGTGCTCATGGGGCTGATCCTTTCAGCCTGTGCACCAGGTGCCACCGCCACCGAAGCGCCGGTTGAGCCCCAGCCGACCGAAGCGCCCACCGAACCGCCCGCCGCAACCGAAGCACCGGCAACAGAGGCACCGGCCGCGACTGAAGAAACCGTCACCATTGGCTTTACTTCATCATTGACCGGTGCACAGGAAGTTTCCTCGAAGCGCCAGGTGGCCGGCTTCAACCTTTGGATGGATCAGATCAACAACGCCGGGGGCGTCAAACTAAGCGATGGGACAGTCGTCAATTTTGCGGCCCAAACCTATGATGATGAATCCGCCAAAGAACGTGTGCAGGAACTCTACACCCGTCTGATCACCGAAGACAATGCGGACTTCCTCATCAGCCCCTATTCCTCAGGCCTGACCGCAGCAGCCTCTATAATCGCCGAGCAGAATGGCAAGATCATGATCACGGCTGGCGCGGCAGAAGATGATGCCTACAAGACCGGCAACACCAGTCTATTCCAGCTCTATACGCCAGGGAGTCAGTATCTGCTCAGCACTGTGGATATGCTCAAGACGCTGGACCCCGAAGCCAAGATCGCGGTTGTGCACGAGAACGACAAATTCTCCACCAGCGTCGTTGATGGACTCAAACCCTATCTCGAATCACAGGGATTTGAAATTGTACTGGAGGAAGGATACGCTTCGGAGACAACAGATTTTGGTCCCGTTATCAATAAGATCGTCGAGTCTGGCGCGACAGTCCTGCTTGGCGGCGGACACTATCCCGATGGAAGCACCTTCGCCCGACAACTGTTCGAACGCAAAGTTGGCTTAAAGTTCATTTCACTCTTAGTGGCCCCTGCTGACTCGAAGTTCCCTGAATTGGGCGACGCGGCGCTGGGCGTGTCTACGTCTAGCCAATGGGAACTCGCGGCAACCCATACGCCCGAAGAAGCTTCGGCGCTTGGAAAGGAATGGTTTGGCCCGACGGGTGAAGAATTCGCAGCCGCTTATGAAGCCGCAACGACCGAGAAACCCACCTACCACGTCGCTGGTGGATATGTGGCTGGCCTCGTTCTGCAAAAAGCCATTCAGGATGCCGACTCGATTGATCCTGAAAAAGTGAAGGCAGCGCTCGAAGCCATGGATCTCTTTATGTTCTACGGCGGCATAAAGTTTGACAACACACCTGAAGCACACGGCCTGCAGATCAGCCATCAAATGGTTGTCGCGCAGTGGCAAAAAGACGATGCAGGTGAGCTCGTCCGCAAAGTGATCTGGCCTGCGGACGTTGCAAACGCCGATCCACTCTACCCGATTCCAGCACCATAACATTCAACAAATTGACATTCCCAGGTAGGGACGGACGCAAAGCGCCTCGCCCCTACTATCTTTATCACTGGAGTTGAGCATGCAGCAAATCGGCCTATTATTAACATCTCTCCCTGATGGCATCTTATTAGGGTTTGTTTATGGACTGGCAGCAATGGGATTGACGCTAATCTGGGGCGTGATGAACGTCATCAACCTGTCGCATGGTTCCATCATCGCATTAGGGATGTTCGGAACGTTCTTCATGTTCTCGCGAACGGGTCTAAACCCATACGTGAGCCTGATCCCTATCGCAATATTTGGGTTGTTGCTTGGCATCCTGATCTACATGATCGCGGTGCACCGCGTCATCAACGCTCCACATCTTTCCTCCCTGCTGGCGACATTTTCTGTGAATATGATCATAATCGGTCTGGGCACAGCTATTCTCACGACATCGCCATACAACGTGGATTACAACGCGGGCGCCTTCAAACTGGGATCAGCAACATTGCTCGGTACACGCCTGATCGCGGCGTTGGTTGCAATGCTGTTTACAGTAGGCTTATATCTGTTCCTGTACAGGACACGACCGGGAAAATTCATCCGTGCAGTTTCAAACAATCGCGCCGCTGCTGAATTGATGGGAATCCCATCCACGCGCATTCTTGCCCTGAGCTTTGGCCTGGGCACGATGCTGGCGGCCGTATCCGGCGCTTTGATTGCAACATTTTTTCCATTTAGCATCCTGGCTGGCAGTGGCTATGAATTAAAGAGTTTCGTCATCGGTGTGTTGGGCGGATTGGGAAACCCGATCGGCGCGTTGTTTGGGGGATTGATCCTGGGTGTCCTCGAAGGAATTATCCCTGCATTCATGGAAACATCCTGGGTGCCGGTAATTGAATTCGGCCTGTTCGTCCTGATCCTGCTGGTACGCCCCAGCGGCCTGTTTGGAGCAAAAAAATGAAACAGTGGCATCGATATAGTGGCATTATTCTCCCTGTGCTGGCGGTCGCTGCTATCGTGATCTGGCCCCTCATCACGGGGAAACCTGCCAATCGCGAAAGCGCGTTCACCATTTTGAAGGCCGTCGCACTGGCATCGAGTCTAAATATCCTGCTTGGGTATACAGGCTACGTCAGCTTTGGTCATATCGTCTTTTATGGCTTCGGCGGCTACGTGGGCCTGTATCTACTGACCGAACAGGGATGGTCCCTGGGGATGGCAATGCTGGCAGGTGGCCTTGCGTCCGGCATATTGGCCTTCCTACTCGGTAAAGCCATCCTGCGCCTGCGCGGCGCGTATTTCGCCCTAGCAACGATCGGTGTCAACGAAGCCATGAAAGCTTTCGTGAATAACTTTGATCTATTTGGCGGGCCAACCGGCATCACACTCAACTTCAGTGTGTATAAAGCATATGGAGGCGCGGCCAGCGCGTTACAGACCTCCTTTTATATCGGGGGCGGTCTGGCCCTGCTTGCCATACTTCTGAGTTACTTCGTTCGGATATCAAAATTTGGACTTGGGCTTCTGGCAATCCGCGAGAACGAAGATGCCGCCGAAGTGATGGGCGTGGTCGCACCCAATGCAAAGACCTGGGCCTATGTACTTTCGGCGATCATCCCAGGCATGATCGGTGTACTGTTTTTCTTCAAGAACGGAAATGTTGAGCCGCATGACGCCTTCCCACTTCATGCATCCATCGAATTGCTGGTGATGGTCATGTTGGGAGGTCAGGGAACTGTGCTCGGACCGATCCTGGGCGCATTTGCCTATCAGGGGATGCGCGGCTTTTTGGTGACGAGTGATTTTTTCAAGGATATTCAGCTATCGGTCTCTGGCGCGTTACTTCTCATGATCGTGCTCTTCATCCCTGCTGGCGCGATTGGATGGTTACGGCATCGCATCCCAACCATGAGGAAGGTCCTCGCATGACCATCCTGCTCTCATTACAAGGCGTCTCCAAAAGGTTTGGCGGTCTGCAGGCATTGACGAAGGTTACGTTCGATCTGCCGGAAGGACAGATTTTGGGACTGATCGGGCCGAACGGCGCGGGCAAAACTACGCTCTTCAACACGATCAACGGTGTTTATCCTCCTGAGGAGGGGAGAGTGGTCTTCCGGGATAAAGATGTGACCAGATCCAGACCTTACGACCATGCTCGTCTGGGGATGGCGCGCACGCACCAGATCGTCCAGCCGCTGAACGAACTATCGGTTCGGGAAAATGTAATGGTTGGCGCGTGCTTCGGGCACGAGAACCATAACTTGAGCAATTCCACCGCCATCGCGGACGAAGTACTGGACTTCGTCGGGTTGGCAGCAAGAGCAGATCAACTGGCAGGCAGTTTGAACGTCGCGCAAAAGAAGCGGTTGGAAATGGCCCGGGCGCTGGCCGCGCATCCTTATCTGCTGCTTTTGGATGAAGTGCTGGCAGGTCTTAATCCATTTGAAATAGATAACATGGTGCAAACCGTATTAAAAATCCGCGAACAGGGAATTACGATCATTATGATCGAGCACGTAATGAAAGCGGTGATGAACGTTTCAGATCGGATCGTGGTACTGGATTACGGGCAGCAGATCGCCGAGGGAAATCCCGAGACAATCGCGAAAGACGAAAAAGTGATCGAGGCCTATCTGGGCGATCCACGATTGGCTGAGCAGCTTCTGGAGGAGGAATAAGCATGGCACTTTTGGAAGTCAAAGAGATTACCTCCGGCTATGGAGAGGTGCAGATCCTATGGGGTTCGAGCATAAACCTTGAAGAGGGAAAGCTCACCTGTCTTGTGGGCGGCAATGGCGTTGGGAAGACAACCCTGCTGCGCACCATTATGGGGTTGATGCGTCCATGGAGCGGAAGCGTGAATTTCGATGGAAAAGACATAAGCCGTTTGCCCGCCTATACAAAAGCTGAAATGGGTCTTGTGCTTGTTCCTGAGGGAAGGCAGTTGTTCACGGATATGAGTGTTTACGAAAACCTGGAAATGGGAGCCTCGAATCAACGCGCCAGTCCAAATTTCGCACGCAACCTCGAACGGGTCTACACCATGTTCCCGCGCCTGAAAGAGCGCAGCACACAAAAAGCAGGCACATTGAGCGGTGGTGAGCAACAAATGCTGGCGGTGGCACGCGGCATCATGGCAGATCCCATTATTCTCTTTATTGATGAGTTGTCGCTTGGACTCGCTCCCGTTCTGGCAATCCAGCTTTTTGAAAAGCTCAGGCAATTGCGCGCGCAGGGATTGACCATTCTGCTTGTGGAACAAAATGTACAGTTAGCTCTCGCGATCAGTGATTACGGTTATGTGATCGTGGAAGGCAAGATCGGGCTGGAAGGGCCTGCCCGTAATCTGATTAAAGAGAAACAGATACGCGAGGCATATCTGGGTTTGTAGCACCGCTTAAACGTCCCGATCGCGCTGAGTGGAGCGACTGTAGGGAGCGAAGACGAAGCGCCGGCGATGAACCAGTTCCTAGAATTGCGCTGAAATTGTTCCTCGAAGGCCCGCAATGATAATATTAAAAACCAGCCGCCTCACCGGCGGCTTATCTGCTTATTTGTAACCCTGTCTTTCAATACGTCGACTTCCTGCGTGGTGAGATAGCGCCATTGACGCGGCTTAAGATTCGCCACGCGGAGAGTCCCAATACGGATGCGCAATATGCGCACAATGGGCAGGCCCAACTGTTGGCAGGTCTCGCGGATCTGGCGCTTCCTCCCCTCTCCCATGATGACGCGCACCCAGGCGCCTTTCCCCTGTGAGGTCTCATAACGGATATCCACCGGCGCCGTCTTGTAACCATCCTCAAGCACCACGCCTCTTTTCCACGCTTCAAGTTGTTCCCGGTCGGGACGCCGCGCCAAAAGGACGCGATATTCCTTTTCATGTCCAAAGCGCGGATGCGTGAGTTGATTCGTCAGCTCGCCATCGTTCGTCATCAAGACAAGGCCTTCACTCTCGAAATCCAACCTGCCCACTGGGTAAAGATGACCAGGAGCATCCACAAGATCACGCACGGTCGAGCGTGTATCGCCGCGTTCGCGTTCCACAGTGGATAAGACATTACGCGGTTTGTATAGCGCGATATAGGTAAGTGATTCAGCTGCAGCGATGGGCTTTCCATCCACAGTGATCTTGTCTTTGGCCGCATCAGCCTTTTGTCCAAGTGTGGCGATCTGGCCATTGACACGGACCCGGCCGGCGGAGATAAAGTCTTCGCTGGCACGGCGTGAGCCGTACCCGGATTGTGCAAGTATTTTTTGTAATCGCTCAGGCATAGTGACGAAATTATAACCGCAGTAGTGCGTTCACTGTGTGCATCCTGACCTAAAAAATTCGCAATGCTACTCCAGGTTAAACATAACATCAACGTATTACAGTCACCGCCTAAAAACAATAGAACTGATAGCGAGGCTTGTTTTAGGATAAGGAAGAATTTTCAGCCCTGGTGAAGCCTAATCTTCTTGCTTTCCTCAAATATCGACCTGCGAAACTGGGTAAAACTAACTGTAAGGTTTGTTTCGGGCCGTAATTGTTCCTACAGGATATGCTTTTTCTCAGCCAATCAGGTCAAGCAGACTGTATCAAAACCAGCATAAGGAATACTTAACGTGCTTGACCCATACAGTCCTCCAGCGATGGATAAGCGGAGAAGAATTCCAGATCAAAAGTAGTATCATTTAGTGTAGTGTCACCGCAAAAAATTACTTCTCCCGAAAAGGAGTGAAAATTTATGAATATCAGAAACGCAAAAAACTCGACAGGAATCATGGCAGGAATTTCCGGATTATTATTTGCGCTAGTGTATGTGGGGCTTGAGTTTTCGCACGAAATCCCCGAGCGGATCTCGATTTACGGAGACGCGAATACGATCTCGGTCTGGCACTTTCCTCTCATATGGCTCCTCGCTGGGATCTTGTTTTATTGCGTGTTTTATGCCGTGGGGACTATACGCGGTGGCAAAGTGAAAGAACGAGCAATCACTTTCAGTTTCAGTGTTGCTGTGGCGGCCCTCCTCGCATTGTACTGGTTATTCCCTATGCTCGCCGGGCTGCTACAATCCTTTGGTGGGAGCGGTCGTTAAGCACCTCCCCTTCATCCTGGGTAAGGAGCTAGCTGTTATAAAGTTGAAGTCAAAAAATTAAGTTCTATTTGTTTTGTCCAAATTGCAAGGCAATTTATGAATTTGAGTCTGATAAGCAGGATACATCTAAACAGGCAACGCTCGTTTAGGTCAAGAAACTGCCCAACACAGCGTCCCGGAACTGCACCGGGATAATGCACTGGACAGGTGGGTACGCGCCGCGTTTTTCAGGCATTTTCTTGGCTTTGAGTTTTTTCCGTTTCGACAGCGAATTTTGTCCCACCCACCAGCGGGTATCCCGCAGAAAGCGTGCGGGACAGGCCGCGAGCCGTTGGGCGGCCTAGATGCCCTCGCGCCGGAATGCCTGACATAGTACTGAAATCATAACTGCGGTATGCGTTGCTGATTGAACCAAACAGTTCGCTTGATTGCGACCGAATGCTGTTGGGAATAAAGATTTTCAAGGCTCTCCAATAAAAGGGATGAAAAAACAAATCTTCCTGCTGGTAGAATTGATAAATAACAGAGCAATTTCGCAAGGTGAAACGGAACTATACATATAAATTCAGATATTCCGAATGGATAAGGCGTGAACTATGCTGAAACGATCTATTAAACGATTACTACCCCCGCAGATCTATTCCTCCGTTCTAAAGCGCGTTCGGCGACAGTTGAGGCCGGTTCACTGGGGCAACCTGCGTCGTACCTCCCCTATCAGTACACTTTTTGGCACAGACCGGGGACAACCGATCGATCGTTATTACATAGAATCATTTCTACAGAGACACAACACGGATGTCCGCGGCAGTGTTTTGGAAATTGGCGACCCAGCTTACACATTGAAATATGGGGGAGATCGCGTTACCCATTCTGATGTACTACATGCGGTAGCGGATAACCCTCAAGCTACTTTTGTCGGTGACCTGCAGACGGGACAAGGCGTGTCTGATAGCACCTATGACTGTATGATCCTGACCCAGACTTTACTTTTTATCTACGATGTACACTCAGCCATTGACAACTGCTACAGAGCACTGAAACCTGGCGGAGTCTTGCTGGCTACTTTCCCTGGTATCAGTCAGGTCGTTCGATATGATATGGACAGATGGGGGGACTACTGGCGATTTACGGACGCCTCTACTCGCAGACTTTTTGGGAATGTTTTCGGACCGGAGAATGTAGTGGTCGAAACCTATGGGAGTGTATTGACAGCCTGTGCATTTTTACATGGCTTGGCTACCTCCGAGTTAAAAACAAATGAGCTGGATTTCCATGACCCCGATTATCAAGTCATCATTACAGCGAGGGCAGTAAAAAAGTAATGTTCATCTCAGGTCTTACATCTCCTACACCATAAGATTCGTACATTTCCCCAATCCTTCAACTTCCACTGCTACCTTATCTCCCGGCTTCAGCCAGTTCTTTTCCTTCATACCCATTACCACACCCTCCGGCGTCCCCGTGGAGATCACATCCCCCGGCTTGAGCGTCATATACTGACTGATGTAGCTGATACACTCCGCGACGCTGAAAATCATATCAGCAGTGTTGGAATTCTGGCGCAGTTCGCCGTTGACCCAGCAGGAAAGCCCCAAGTTTTGTGGGTCACCCACTTCATCGGCAGTCACCAGATACGGGGCTGTGGGGAAAAATTTGTCTGGGGTTTTGCCAAGCAACCATTGGGATGTGCGGAATTGCAGATCCCGCACACTCAGGTCATTGACTGTGAAATAACCAAAAACATGATCCAACGCCTCGTCCACACTAACATACCGTGCTTCCTTTCCAATCATGACCCCCAATTCAACCTCATAGTCATATTGGACAGCATTGTCCGGCAAGGGAATTGGATCCCCCGTTGCCGCCAGCGTATTATTGAACTTTGAAAATAGCACCGGCGTTTCCGGCACAGCCATCCCCGTTTCTCGCGCATGGCGGTTGTAATTCAGCCCGATGCAGATGACTTTTTCCGGAGTCCCCACGCAGGGTCCAGGTTGCAAATCCTGTTCATCCAAAAACCAGTTAGCCGCAGACTGTTCCACCAAACCCAGCAAACCCTCGATCGCCTCCACCCCGCCGCGAATCACAGCGTCCATCGTGACAGGAATCCTATCATGTCCCTCGGAAGCCTGAGCAACATCTATCACACCCGCTTCCGTGCGAATACCTAACTGCAAAATGTTGTTACGGTGAAACGTCAAAAGTTTCATTCAATCATCCTTTGATTTGTATGCAGGTTAGATTACGCTAGGGAGTGCCCAGCACCAGAGAGGTAACCGCAGTAATTTTCATGGAAGTCATTCCTTGGGTGTAAGCCAGATTTTAGAAATGGGGGCTCCATGCAATAGCTTTTCATAACAGGCTGTGCCGTTTTCCAATGGTTCAATTTGCGTCCATGCATCCTCAAGCGTGATGCGCTTTTGAGCAAGCGCCTGAAGAGCATTGTCGAAATCAATTGGTGTATATGCAAACGATCCATAGGTGGTAATTTCCTGGCGGATGAAGTCGTTCACGGGCAAGGCTGTATCTGACTCGTGAAGTCCGATCCAGACAATTCGCCCGCCGGGTTTCACAGCACGAGCACATCCTTGCCGTGTCACCGAAGCGCCAACAGCATCAACCACAATATCCACTGCTTGGGATGCAAGTGATTCAAATGTCCCCGGAACAGCTCCCAGTTTCTCAGCCATCGCCAGACGCTCCGCATTTAGGTCAATGCAGAATATCTGACTTATGCCTCGATCTGCCAGCGCCTGAATGACCATGAGGCCAATGGGACCAGCACCAACCACGAGACCCTGTTCGTCGGGTGATGGCAAAGCGAGAGCTGCCGCATGAATCGCACACGCCGCAGGTTCAGCCAATGCTGCCGAAGCAAGCGAGAGTTCCTGCGGAATCACAAATAGGGCGTCGGCGCGTATGGCTACAAATTCTGCATTGCTTCCCGGTAAATGTGCGCCCAACAATTTACGCTTGGGGCACAAATGTTGTTTCCCGCTCAAGCAGTAGCGGCACTGCCTGCAACTCACCAGTGGATTTGCAGTGACCGCTGCTCCTACTTTCAATTCAGCGTGGTCAACAGCGCTGCCTATTGCTTCGATATGACCGCTGAACTCGTGTCCCATAATTAACGGTGGCTGTCGAAGCGAGTTTTTCCCTTCGTAACCGCTTAACTCCGAACCACAAATGCCAGAATAAGCGACTCGGATCAACGCTTCGTCAGGCTGAACAAGAGGAACCGACACCTGGCGAATATTCATTTGCAAGGGTGCTTCATAAACGAGGGCAGACATGGTTGAATTCATAAAAACTCCGTTGCTTTCTTTTCAGTGTGCAAACATGATGCTCATACCACCATCGATCACCAGTTCTGCACCTGTAATAAAGCTTGCCTCATCGCTTGCAACAAATGCTACAAAATTCGCAATTTCCTCTGGTGTACCAATGCGCCGGAGAGGCTGGAAACTCAACACACGATCTTCCGCGGCATTCGGATCAGCTTGCTGATCGAACCAACCCTGAACAAGCTTGGTTCTCACCCATCCCGGGCAGATTGCATTGACGCGAATATTGTAAGGGGCATAGTCTAGTGCCAGGTTTCGTGTTAAGCCTACAAGAGCAGACTTCGCTGCCGCATATGGAAAATGTTTTGGAGCGGTTATCCGTGCATGAACACTTGCAATATTGATGATCGAGCCAGCTTTTGCAGCGATCATCGAAGGAAGGATGTGCTTGCAGCACAGCCAGGCCCCTTTTACATCAACGTTCATCGCGTTATCCCAATCCGCTTCCGACATCGTAGTGGCATCATAGTTAAAGTTTTTGCCAGCGTTATTGACGAGGATATCGACTCGCCCAAAACGCTCCATTACCCGGCTGACTGCGGCTTGAACCTCAGTCTCACGGGTAATATCCACTTCGATGGCCAAAGCCTGATAACCTTGCTTGAGCAGTTCTTCTGCAACGATTTGCGCACTCGCAAGATCAATTTCAGCAAGCGCAACCATCGCACCTTCCTCCGCCATCTTGTGCGCAATAGCCCGCCCGATTCCACGCCCGGCCCCGGTAATACATGCCACCTTGTTTTCTAAGCGAGCGCCCATGTGTTGTCACTCCTGCAATAAGTAGAAAGGATAAGAGTCTTACGACTGCATAATCAAGTATACCTTTCTCAACCTCGTACCGTTTCATGCGAAACTGCAACTCGTTATATAACAATGCTCTCAAATTGACTTAAGAAATACTCTTTTAGTACCCATTGTACTTAATATTTTTACTACCGCAGGAACGCCTCATGCAAGCCGCCATCCACACTGATGATCTGCCCTGTGGTCTTGCTGAATTTACTACTGCTCAACAAATATGCGATCTCCGCCTGGTCTGCCAGTGTGATAGGAGATTTTGTCAGAGTCCGCTGTGCGTAGAACAGAGCCAGCTTCCCGCGTAGTGATTCGGTACTTTCACTTTCATCAAAGGCAATATTATATTTGGATAAAGAACTGATCACACGCTCCCGCGGGAACATACTGCTTCCCTCCACAACCGTGGCAGGTGCCAGTCCATTGACGCGCACCAACGGGGCCAGTTCGATCGCAAGTTCCCGCACCATATGGTTGGCAGCGGCCTTACTGGTATCGTATGCAACCGAACCTTGCTTGGCGACCGCCCCATTTGCACTGGTCGTGATAACCAAACTGGTTTTCAGTCCCTGCGCCTGCCAGATCTTTTTAGCTTCATCGGCAACCAGGTATGGACCCGTCACATTGATCGCATACGTCAGCGCCCACTTATCATCTGGAATATATCCCTGTTTATCAGGTGGGATAAAAATCCCAGCAGTGATAATAATATTGTCCACGCCACCGTATGCCAGAATAACATTCTCCAACATACGCTTGATACTTTCGCGTTTCGTAATATCCACGCCCAGGCCGATTGCTGGTCCGCAACCTGAGATGCCCGTACCCGCTACACCGATTCCCAATCCATACATTTTATTTAATTCGTCTGCGGTTTCCTGAGCCGTTGACTCCGAGAGATCCGCGCAGATCACATGTGCACCCTCCTTTGCAATTCGATGTGCAGTTGCTTTTCCAATGCCGCTGCCTGCACCAATGACCACCACCGCGTTGCGCGCCATTTCTTTCTCCGGCGGCATGCGTTTCAATTTGGCCTCCTCCAAAAGCCAGTACTCAATATCAAAAGCCTCCTGACGCGGCAGGCCCTGATATTCACTGATTGCTTCCGATGAACGCATCACCTCAATTGCCAGTGAATAAAATTCAGCAGTCACCCGGCTCTCGCTTTTATTTTTCCCCCACGCGATCAGCCCAAGTCCCGGGATCAGGATGACGGTTGGATTCGGATCACGCATCGCAGGTGAATTCGGATGTTTGCAGGCTTCGTAATAGGATGCGTAATCGCTTCTATACTGGACCAGGCCAGATTCCAGTTTCTCAAGCAGACTCTCCACTGATCCCTCTTGTGGATCCCAATCCACATACAGTGGTTTGATCTTTGTGCGCAGAAAATGGTCGGGGCAGGATGTACCAATTTCAGCAAGCCGTGGAGCATCAACGCTATTTACGAATTGAAGAACACTTTCCGTCACATGCACCGTCCCGATAAATCGGTTTGCTTGCGAAACTTTGCCGCGCAATATAGGCAATAACTTTATCAAAATTTCATTGCGAGTCTCTTCATCTAGAGATTTGCACTTTTGCCCGCCAAAGGTTTTCTCGCCTTTATCGTGTTGCTCAATATAATGAGCTGCTTTTTCGATAAGGTTGAGAGTCAATTTATAGCAAGCCTTATCATCGTTTGCCCAATTGATCAGACCGTGCTGTCCCATTACCAGGCCTTTGAGATTCGAGTCCTGTTTCAATTTTTCCTTCATCACTAATCCCAAATCAAAACCAGGACGCTGCCAGGGAACCCAGCCTACTTCCTCCTCGAATACTTCCTGTGTGAGACGTTCCTGATCCTTGCTTGTGGCGATCGCAATGACAGAGACTGGGTGCATGTGATCCACATGGCGAAAGGGAATCAAGCCATGCAGCGGCGTATCAATCGAACTGGTGGCGGGATTCAAACCAAAGGTGGCATGACGGTACATATCCACCATTGAGTCTTCGATCTCAGTCTTCACACCTTTGACATTGGCCCTGTCATAAATATTTTCAAGTGACAAAAATTTATCCATATAAAGCGAAGCAAAATTCGCCCTTGTAGCAGTACGCAGATCTCCACCGGAACCCTTGACCCACAAGACATTCACCTCATCCCCGGTCAATGGATCGGTCATCTTTATTTTGGAGGAAGTATTGCCTCCGCCGGTGTTTGTGATGCGTTGATCTGCGCCAAGAATATTACTGCGATAGCGTAAACGCTCTACTTTATTGAGCTGGTTTGCGACGTTATCATCCCAAAGGTAATTGACATGCTTAAAGTCCATTGGTTTCATCTTTCGTTCTCCATTTGAGAAACTTCTTTATCGGCCTGCCAGTTCGTTCTTTTCATAATCCTTGATGACACTCATGAAATCCATGCCAACAGGTGCATTTTTTCGCAAACAATATGCATCCCAGACCGCGCTGAACGGCATGGATTTCAACTCCTCCTGCAATGCCAGACGGCTGGAAAAATCACCTTCAACTTCAAATTTCTTCAGCACATCCTGCGGCTCCAGCAAAGCGATGAGCAATGCCCGCAATGTGTTGCGCGCACCGACTGTCCACGCGGCAACGCGGTTAATGCTGGCATCGAAATAATCCAATCCGATATGAATCCGCTCAAGCGCGTCGTTGCGGACAATTTCATTAGCAATCGCTTGCAGATCATCATTGAAGGTGACGACATGGTCACTATCCCAACGTACGCCTCGGCTGACATGTAACAGCAATTGATCATGATAGATCAATAGTGCGGAAATCTTGTCAGAAATTGTTTCTGTTGGATGAAAGTGACCCGAGTCCAACGTTAGTAAAATTTTGCGCGTGAGTGCGTAGGCGGAATAGAATTCCATAGAACCAACCACATAACTCTCTGAACCAAGCCCAAAAAGTTTGGGCTCCACTGCATCCAGGCTGTAGCGCGGGTCTATTTTTTCAGTTAGGATAGCGTCGAGTGATTCGAGCAGCAGGCGTCGGGGCGTTTGGCGATCCGCAGGAGTGTCTTTATAGCCATCTGGAATCCAGATATTCGTCACAGCTGCTGTGCCCAACTCTTTTCCAAAGTATTCACCGATCTTGCGGCTGGCAATACAGTGCTCGATCCAAAATTGACGAATGCCAGCATCGCGATGCGCGAGCGTGAATCCATCCGCAGATTTAGGATGCGAGAAACAAGTTGGGTTGAAATCGATGCCGTGACCATTCGCCTTCGCCCAATCCTTCCATGCAGAGAAGTGACGCGGCTCGATCTTGTCGCGCTCAACTTTTTTATCTGCTTCCAAATAAATGGCATGCAGATTCAAACGATGTGACCCAGGCAATAATTTGTAAACAATATCAAGATCACTGCGCAATTCATCGGCCGTGCGCGCCTTGCCAGGGTAATTCCCAGTTGCCGCGATTCCGCCGCCGAGTTCGCCGTTGGGATTTTCAAATCCACTCACATCATCGCCCTGCCAGCAATGCAAACTGATGGAAACTTTTTCCAATTGCGCGATGGCCTGATCAGCATCCACACCCAACTCTGCATATTGCTCTTTAGCCAGTTCATACATTGCTTGAATTTTCGCTTCAGATCGAGTCATAATTGCCTCTGGATAATAATTCGTAATAACGACTAAAGTAGTTATTACTACAATTTCATTAAACGCGAATAGGCTTCAGCCCATTCCGCGTTATGGTTCGGTTCATATATTTCGGGTTCAAACGAAGCATGCACAATTTCACGCGCATCTGCAAGCCCACCCAAATGCTTCATGCCAATAGACTGCATTAGGATGTTGCCAATGGCTGTCGCTTCCACGGGCCCTGCTATGACGGTGCGCCCAGTGGCGTCCGCAGCAAATTGGTTTAGCAACTTGTTCTTCGTCCCGCCACCAATGATATGGATTGGGTCAAAACGTGTGCCTGTTAATTCCTCCAGTCGTTCAAGCACCAGACGATATTTCAATGCAATACTTTCCAACGCGACACGAATGATCTGACCCTTCGTTTGTGGCACACGCTGGTTTGTATCCACACAAAATTTCTGGATGCGCCCAGGCATATCACCTGGATGGATAAATTCATCCACATCAGGATCGATGACCGCCAGGAACGCCTCAGACTCAGCCGCAAACTGGGTCAACGCGTCGAATGAAATTTCCTCGCCCGCGCGCATCCACTCACGGCGGCACTCCTGCACGAGCCATAAGCCCATGATGTTTTTGGATAACCGCCATGTGCCAACACCCTGGCGGGTACGAGAGACGCCGCCTTCATTCGTGAAGTTATATTCCAATGCTTTTTCACCCAACGACGGTTCATGAACTTCCGCACCCATGATGGACCACGTCCCTGAACTGATCCAGGCGAAATCCTGATTCTGTGCAGGGACGGCTACCACCGCTGAACCCGTATCGTGACAGGCTGGCAAAACTATCTGGATTGCACCAGCACCAGTCTCTTCGACAAGGCTGGGGAGGAGAGTCCCGATCTGGGTTCCAGAATCAGTGACCGGTCCGAAAAGGTGCAAGGGAATCTCCATCGCATCCAGTACAGGCTTGGCCCAATCCCGTTTGAGCGGGTCGAAACATTGAGTCGTGGTGGCATTGGTGAATTCGTTGGTTATTTCGCCACTCAACCAGAAGTTGAATAGATCTGGAATCGTGACAAAAGTTTTCGCAATATCAAACAATGGCGATTTTTTCATAGACATTGCAAGCAGTTGATAGAGCGTGTTGATCTGCATGAACTGGATGCCCGTGTGGGCAAAGATTTCAGCGCGCGGCATACGATGAAAAGCCTCGTCCAACATTCCATCGGTGCGCGCGTCCCGATAATGAAACGGATCAGATAATAACGACTTGTTTTTATCGAGCAGCGCAAAATCAACAGCCCAGGTGTCGAGGCCAATGCTTTCAAGTTTATGATCGATCCGCAATGATGACCTGCCGATGCCTTCCTTGATATCGGACCACAAACGCAAGACATCCCAATGTAAACCATCCGGCAAACGGACGGGCCCATTGGCAAAACGATGAGTCTCGGTGAGTGTGAGTTGGACACCATCCAGCGCGCCAACAATGGTGCGTCCACTTTCGGCGCCAATATCAATGGCAAGATAATTATGCGGGGCCGTCATTCTTAATCCAAATGAAAATATTCGTGGAGTTCCACAAAAGTTTCGTCGGGGCGCGCATTGGAATCCGTGAACAGTGACATGAATTCCTGCCAGCGCGAGTTAATTTCCTTTGAAGCCATTTTAGCCTGTGCGACTGCCAGGCTTTCTTCCGTTTCAAAATAACCAAAGATCAAGCCGTCGTCGCGCATGAACAACGTATAGTTATGCCAGCCAGTTTCGCGCAGCGCATCCAGCATTTCGGGCCAGACGTTTTTGTGATGTTCGCGATATTCTGCGAGGTGGTCTGGTGAGACTTTGAATTGAAAACCGACACGGTTCATGTTTTCATTCCTTGGTTTAATCGAACTGTCACTTCGGCAATCAGTAAGGTTAGGACCAATTGCCGAAGTGACATTTTTAAAGTTCTATTTACTTCGGTCAGGCTTGCGGCTTACCAGTCGAAGTCGTCGATATTTTCGGCGTTGTAAACGAAGGGTTCGCCGTAAAGCACATTGAGGCCAAGGTCGGGATCGTTCTCAATTGTGTATTCACCCAGGCGGCCAGCTTCGAATGTTTCACCTTCCGCGCCAGTGATCTCGCCTGTGGAAAGTGCATGCAATGCATACACAGAAAGGTAACCAAGGTCGAGCGGATTCCACAAAGCGAATTGAGGAGCCGCGCCATTCTTGACATACTCCCGCATCTGGTTCGGGGTGCCCAGGCCGGTAACAAATACTTTGTCGATCAGGCCCGCATCGGTGACGGCGCGCGCCGAAGCGGCGATACCCACGGTGGTCGGTGCAATGATGACCTTGAGGTCCGGGTACTTCGTGAACAATGACTGCGCTTCGTTGTAGCTCTTGGTGTCATCGTCATCGCCATACACAACTTCCACCAATTCCAAGTTTGCATATTCAGGTTTGGCGAGTTCTTCCTTCATGACTTCGATCCAGGCGTTCTGGTTCGGAGCTGTAGAGGTGGCGCTTAAAATGGCGATCTGTCCGCCATCTGGACCAGCGAGTTCGGAAGCCATTTTGATCTCGATCGCACCGATGTCATGTAACACGGCCTGGTTGATATGGAACACACGACCATCGGGTGCAATGGCAGAATCGAAAGTAACAACAGGAATACCGGCCTCCATGGCAGCCTTACCAGTAGGGACCAACGCATCAGAATCATTGGCCGAAATCGCGAGACCACAAACACCCTGGGCGATCAACGAGTTGAGCAGGGTGATTTGTTCGGTAGCATCTGCTGTTGCAGAACCCTGATACAATACCGTTATGCCCAGTTCCCCGGCAGCTTCCTGCGCACCTTTATTGGAAGTGTCAAAGTAAGGGTTGCCTAGGTTTTTTGGAACCAGCACGTAATCTCCTTCACAGGCGGCAGCGACGGGAGCTTCCGTGGCGGCTGGAGCTTCTGTTACTGCCGGGGCTTCGGTGGCAGCCGGGGCTTCGGTGGCAGCAGGTGTCTCTGTCGCTGCGGGTGCACATGCACTCAATAGCATGCCCAGAACGAGCGCAACTGAGAGGGTCAACAATAAAGAACGGTGTTTCATTTCTATCTCCTTCATGATTTTTGATTGGAATTTTCGACACACATACAATTTGATCATCGTTATTTTGATAACTTTCTACCTCCTTTTAAAGCCATAGGGAATATTGAGGCATCAGGCACTGGCCCGTAACCACCACAAGAATTGACATTAACCACCGGCGAGCACCGATGCGCGCGACCAGAAGAAAAAGATGAAAAAGAGAATAAAGACCAAGAGGAAAACCGTTGCCGGAAGCATTGAACGCCAGTCGAAATTTCCACTCAGCCGCGAAACATTGCGGATGAGGCTTGGCAGAAGAATGGAAAGGATCAACAACAGTCCAATGACGATGCCCTGCACCTGTCCCTGGATATTGAGCAAGCCCATCCCAAAACGCATGAGTCCGATCAGCAATAAAGACAAAGTTGCACCCAGCATTGTCCCTTTGCCGCCGTTAATATCCACGCCACCCAGTACCACAGCAGTGATCACCGAAAGTTCAAGACCTGTACCGATATCGGGACGCGTACTACCAAAGCGCGCAGCCAAAATCAACCCCGCCAGTGCAGCCATGAAACCGGATAATGTGTAGATAACATACTTAATTTTTTCAACTGGCACACCTGAATAATTTGTAGCGTCCTCATTGTTTCCAATGGAATACAGGTAGCGGCCAAAAGTTGTTCGATGCAAAACCAATCCAAAGATGATAGCCATAACGATAAATAAAGCCACTGAAAATGGAATGAGTGTTCCAAACACTTTGCCCTGCCCGAAATAAGTGAATACTTCAGGATAGCCACGTGCAGCCTGGTCACCAAGAAAACCATATGCAATGCCGCGATAAAACGCGTACGTTCCAAGCGTCACTACCAGCGCTGGTAATTTGACGCGCGCCACCAGAAAGCCATTCAAAAATCCGCCCAAAGTTCCAAGCAGAAGACCCGCCAGCGCCGCCACCCAAATATTGACTCCCATGTTATGCAGCAGTCCCATAAAGGAGGCGCTCATACCCATATTGGAAGCCACCGACAGGTCAATGTTGCCCGTGATGATGATGAACACCATTGGCAGCATCATTAATCCGATTTCCATAAAATCAGACGACGTACGCGAAAGATTACGCGCGTCCAGAAAAAATGGTGAGATACGTGTATTGATCAATACATCCAAAATGAGCAAGCCCACTAACATCCATTCCCAGCGAAGAAAGTTAGATAGGAACGAACGACGCGGCGCGTACTCATTGATCAGAGATACGGATTTTGATCCGTTCATTGGCTGGACGCTCATATTTTTGCCCTCTCCACCCGATTTAGGATCCATCTGTCAGAAATGACTGCCACCAGGATTAACAATCCTTGAGCCGCCAACTGCCAGAATGGCGAGATGCGGATCAAGGTCAATGAGTTTTGGATGATTCCCAAAAGCAGCGCACCCAACAACACACCTGGCACGGTTCCCACTCCGCCACTGATGCTGACACCTCCAACCACAGAAGCCGCCACCGTCTGAAGTTCAAAGCCGAGCGCAGTATTCGTCTGTGCGGATTCGAAACGCGAGGCCCATAAAACAGCGGCAAGCCCGGACAACACTCCGCTGATCAGATAAACCAAAAAGATGAAACGTTGACTGCGGATGCCCGCAAACTGCGCCGCCTCCGGGTTACTGCCCACCGCAAAAATATCCCGTCCTGTACGCGTATGATTGAGGAAGTAATACACCAGCACAGCCACAAGAATGGCAATGATAACCATATTAGGCAGACCTAATGGCGTGCCTTTGGATAATAATTTGAAGCTTGCAGGAAGTTCAAATGAATTGATCCAGGTCCCCTGGCTGTAATAAAAGACCAGGCCGCGATATATGGTCAGAGTACCAAGCGTTGCAATGATGGGCGGTACTTTGCCATAGGTGATAATCAGGCCGTTGAAAATTCCCAACACTGCACCCAACGCCATTCCCATCATTACAGCCAACAGCACAGACATCTCAGGGTTTTGTTTCACCACGAACGCGACCATCATCGCCACCAGTCCAATCATGGAACTGACAGAGAGGTCGATGCCATGAGTGATGATTACCATAGTCTGCGCTAGCGCGACGATCACCAGAATTGAGATATTGAGAAGGATATCCTCAAAGTTATCGATTGTGAGAAATGAAGGCGCCCGCAAAGTGACTATAACCATCAAGATTAAAATGAACAGGCTGATGCCAGCTTCGCGAAAGCGGGCAATCGTCCATAGTAGATTTGAAAAACTTGAGCGGGTAACAGGCGTGTTTTGAACTGTCATGATGCAACTTCACTTGCCACTGCCTGCGTGGCGGCGGAGATGATTTTTTCTTGCGTGGCCTCCGCGCGCGTGAAATGACCTGTCATATATCCTCCATGCATCACAATGATCCGATCGCTCATCCCTAAAACCTCGGGCAGTTCAGATGAAATCATCAGGATCGCCAGACCCTCAGAAGCCAGTTTACTCATCAAGGCGTGCACAGCAGCCTTCGTTCCTACATCGATGCCGCGCGTGGGTTCATCCAATATCAGGATGCGCGGCTTCGTGGAAAGCCATTTTGCCAGCACCACCTTTTGCTGATTTCCGCCCGATAGTTCACGCGCGTTTTGCCAAATATTGTTTGCGCGCACTTCCATTTGTCTGGCCGCATTGAACGCCGCCGAACGCTCCACCTTATCCCGCAGCCAGCCGCGGCGCGAATAAACCTGAAGCATTGGTAAGCCGATATTGGTCGTAATATTCATAGGCGGGATCAAGCCATGCAGTTGACGGTCTTCCGGAACGTACGCCAGCCCAAGCCCGATCGCCTGTTGTGGGGATGTAATACGGATCTCTTTACCATCGAGCCGGATCGTCCCACTGGTAGGCAGTTCCACTCCGAAGAGAGAACGCGCCACGTTGGTACGGCCTGCTCCAATTAATCCGGCCATCCCCAGAATTTCACCCTGGCGCAGATCAAAGCTGATATCTCTGAAGGAACCCTCGCGCGTTAAGTGAGCCACTTGGAGAACCACCTTACCGGCTTGCACATCTTGCTTCGGAAACATATCTGTGATCGTCCGCCCTACCATCATGCGGATAAGATCATCGCGCGTCACATCCTTCACCGGGCGAGTATCCACATAGGCACCATCCCGCAGAACGGTCACGCGGTCAGACAGTTCGAATAATTCTTCCAGACGATGCGAGATGAAAATGATCGCAGCACCATCATCCTTCAAGCGGCGGACGAGACGGAACAGGTCCGCGGCTTCCTTTAGCGTGAGGGATGAGGTCGGTTCATCCATGATCAGTATGCGCGCATTGATCGAAAAGGCGCGTGCGATCTCAACCATTTGTTGTTGCGCAATACTCAGGTTGCGTGCTTTCTGTTTCAACTCCAGATGAACACCCAGCGACGCCAATAACTTGTCCGCTTCCGCGTACAACTTGCGCCAGTCGATGCGCCCACCCAAAGTCACAGGCTGGCGACCGATAAAAATATTCTCCGCTACATCCAGGTCCGGGAATAGACTGAGTTCCTGGTAGATGGCGGCGATGCCGGCTTGTTGCGATTCACGCGTATCGCCGAAATGTACCGGTATCCCGTTCAAAAGGATCTCACCGCCATCCGGATGATGAACACCGGTAATAATCTTAATCAGCGTGGATTTCCCTGCGCCGTTTTCACCCAATAATGCATGGACCTCACCCGGGCGCAATGAAAAAGAGACTTCGTGCAGGACCTCAACCCCTGAAAAACTTTTGCTAATTTTCTTCAGTTCAAGAATATGTTCATTCATTTGACAGGCGCTGCCTCTTCTCTGCAAATCGTAAACTCAAGCTGCGCCTGTTCCAATTGCGCGATCCATTCCGGCAATAACCCTACATCGGTGAACAAACGCGTAATTCTCTCAGGACGCGCAAAAGGAGTCAAATCTTCTTTGCCGAATTTGGATGAATCCACCAGGGCAAACAATTCCCGCGAAGACTCAATAGCCTTACGCTTGATTTGCGCCTCGGCCAGAAGAACCTCCGTCATGCCGCGCTCAAGGCTAAAACCACTGCACGAAAGGAAAGCCTTTTGAATATGAAACTCCTCAATGATGCGTTCGCTCAACAACCCGGTGACAGAAGAAGAGTCGTTGTTCACAACGCCCCCGATCAGGATTACGTTATTGGACGGGTTCTGTGCCAGTTCACGCGCCACCTCAAAACCGTTGGTGACAACACGCAGCCTTTGCCGGTTCGACAGCGCGCGTGCCAGGAAGTAAGCTGTACTGCTTGCATCCAGCAAAATGGAATCGCCATCTGTAACAAGAAGGGCCGCCTCTCGCGCGATGGCGAGTTTGGCGGCCGCATTTTCCTGAAATCGACGCAAAAATGAATTGTTCTGGAATTGGTCCTGACCCTTCAATACTGCCCCCCCATGCACACGCTTCAGCCGCCCTTCCTCTTCAAGCGCATTCAGATCGTTTCGAACGGTGCCTGCTGAAACATCCAACGCCGTTGCCAACTCTGGGACGCGCAGACCAGGTTGTTTGCGAAGTATATCTAATAGAGATTGCCGACGTTCGTAAGTAGTCAAAAGCTACCCTTTTTGTCGAAATTTGCTGTAATTTGTTGAATTCGGTAAAATTATGATAACAATATTGTCGTTTTTTGTCAATAGTCTTTTTTTGACCAGGAAAAATGTGGAAGTCACACTGACCATTTGATAATCATCCAATAAAAGTTCGTTTAGGCGTAGCCGTCAAAACGTCAAGCTAAAAACTCCATGGAATGTATAATGTTCCATGATTCCATCTTTCATAGCATCTGAAAAGGAGCCCGCTCATGTATAGAACTGACATGTACGAAGGCATGCTCGCAGAAACAGTCACAATGACCGGCGCGAACGGCGATTTGATCAATGCATATCTTGCGCGTCCACTGGGACCCGGTCCCTTTCCTGCCATGGTATTGGCGCATCACATGCCTGGCTGGGATGAATGGTATCGCGAGGCAACCCACAAATTCGCTTATCATGGCTACGTCACCATCTCGCCCAATTTGTATTTCCGCACTGGGCACGGCACGCCTGAAGATGTGGCCGCGAAGGTCCGCGCGGACGGTGGTGTTCCAGACGATCAGGCCGTGGGCGATCTTGCCGGTGGAATGAAATATGTGCGATCGCTTCCCTATGTCAACGGTAAGGTTGGGATCTTCGGTACGTGTTCAGGAGGCAGGCACGCCTATCTTGCCGCCTGCCGCGCCTCAGGGTTTGACGCGATCATTGATTGTTGGGGTGGACGGGTAGTGATGAAGCCGGAAGATTTGAATTCCAATTTCCCGGTCTCGCCGTTGGAGTACACCAAAGATCTCTCCTGCCCCATCTTGGGAATATTCGGCAATGATGATAGTAACCCCACGCCCGAGCAAGTCGATCAACATGAAGCGGAACTCAAGAAGTATGGCAAATATTATGAATTCCATAGATATGATGGCGCGGGTCACGGATTCTTCTATCATGACCGTGGCGCGTATCGCCAGCAACAGGCAGTAGATGGCTGGCAAAAGATCTTCGCGTTTCTTCAGAAGTATCTAGGCGCATCTTCGTCCTGAGCGGAGGCTGAGAGGCTTGTGGAAGCCGTAGTCGAAGGGCAGTTTTCCATGAGAATATACGCTTCGACTGCGTTCAGCGCGAATCTAAACAAGCAAGGAGAAAAATCATGTGCACAATGATCGTTGAAAAAGTCAAAATTGACGGCAGCGGAAAAAGCGCCAGGGGATGGTTCCAGCTTGAGCAGGCAGATGTTTCCTACGACCATCCTTTCAATGCCCCGCTGGAACACGCCTTGAATATAGATTTCGTGAACGAGTCACAGGGACCATCCGCCCGCGTCGCGGTGGAATTGAGTGAGCAAGCCGCGCGCGATCTGGTACGCACCATCCTCGCCGTTTTGGACCGTGCAGATGTCGGTGGACATTTAGCGAAAAGCGTCTAAGGGCTTATCAGCGCTTTTATCATATTTGCAATCTCTATATCACCATACACATACTATAATTCTCCCAGATGCAAACTTCGAAATCGCCGGACAATGGAACGATCGCGGCGACCGACTGCAACTGGTGTTGATGATCATGGCGCTTGGGCTTCCCTGCTCAAAGATGAAGGCAATATGCGAGTGTTATTCGCGCTCTTCGCCGTCATGACACTGGCAATAGGTGTTGTCGCTTATCTCGGTGTACCAGCAGTGATTGCCTAAGATCAAAACTGCACTTAAGCGAAACAGCCCTGTCAGAGTGACAGGGCTGTTTCGCTTATAATAACGAGCCATGAAAAGCAACAAATACGGAAACGAAATCCTTCAATGGTGCACAGGCTGAGTGCAAAAGAATGATTTATGTCTAATTTACCATCGGGCAGCGTTACCTTCCTATTCACTGACATCGAGGCCAGTACCAGACTTGCACAGGAGCATCCCGATGCCATGCCTGCTCTGCTTGCGCGGCACAATGAAATTCTGAATCGAGCCATTGAATTAAATAACGGTTATGTCTTTCAAATTGTCGGTGATTCTTTCGCCGCTGCATTCCATTCCGCTAGCGACGCGTTGAATGCCGCGCTGAGTGCCCAACGATCACTCTATAACGAAGCGTGGTCTCCCGCGCCCATCAAGGTACGCATGGGGATCCATTCAGGTCAGGCGTATCTTAAGGACGATAAACAATATTCAGGGTATTCAACTTTGGCATTGACGCAACGCATCATGTCTGCGGGGCATGGTGGGCAAATTTTATTTTCGCAAAGTATGTTTGATCAAATAAAAGACGGATTGCCAGAAAAAGCAAAACTTGTCGATATGGGTGAACGCCGCTTGAAGGACATCCTGCGACACGAACATCTATATCAACTGACCGTTCCAGATCTGCCATCCGAATTCGCGCCACTTAACACACTTGAATTGATCAATCATAATCTTTCCGCGCAGATGACGAGCTTTATTGGGCGCGAAACAGAAATGGCGGAGATACAACAAACCCTCAATGCCAATCGCCTGGTGACTCTTACGGGGTCGGGTGGCGCGGGCAAGACACGTCTCAGC
>JAXIPJ010000043.1:0-42067 GCA_045402985.1 Anaerolineales bacterium | reverse complement strand
GATGACCTTGGGGTTGATTGCAAGCGCCCGGGCGACCGCGACGCGTTGTTGTTGTCCACCGCTTAATTGATCGGGGCGGTGATGAGCACGGTCCGAGAGTCCGACCGCTTCCAACACTTCGTTGACGCGTTTCTTGCGCTCGGCAGGTTTCGCGCCATTCAGTAAGAGTGGCATCTCTACGTTTTCATAAGCAGTAAGTGTGGGGATGAGCGCGAAGAACTGAAAGATGAAACCAATCGTTCCTTTACGCAGATCAGCCCGTTGGTTGCGGTTGAGGCGGGTGGCATCCTTTCCATTGATATATACCTGGCCGCTGGTTGGCTGGTCGAGCAAGCCAATGAGTTGCAGTAAGGTGGTTTTGCCCGAGCCTGAAGGACCAACCAGGGCTGTAAATTCGCCGTCCTCAATTGATAAATTCACGCCGCGCAGGGCATGGGTTTCTATTTCACCAATTTTGAAATCGCGTGTTGCGTTGATAACTTTTGTGACTTCCATTTTGAACTCCTATTGATTACTGTGCATGCAATGCTTCGACGGGTTCCATGCGGGCGGCGAGCACGGCAGGATATAACGAAGCGATTAGGGTAATGAGATAAGCGATGACTGTCAGGCTGATCACGTCCTGCGCTGTGATATAGGGATAAATCTTATCTCCCAGCAGGATACCTGTGACTCCCTGGGCGGCAGGTATGACCAGGCCAACGCTGGAAACCCAGGCGGTGATCAACCCACCCAGGACCAGCCCGCCGAGCACGCCACCGGTGGCGAGCAGTGCCGCTTCGGTCAGGAACGCAGCCATGATGCGGCGGCCTTTCATACCGATGGCGGAGAGAATACCGATCTCACGTGTGCGTTCGTAAACCGCCATCACCAGAGTATTCGTGACTACTGTGGCAGTGATGCCTAATATGATCAGATACAGAATGACCATGTATGCGCCGGCAAATTGTTCGAATTGCACGCTAAGCTCATTCAGGTCCTGCCAGGTTACGACCTGATAATTTGAGGATGTCAGAGCAGCAGCCACAGGTTCGGTCTGCTCCTGGTCTTTCAACAGAACGAAGATGAGGCTGGCGTGGTTCTCTGCACTGGCAAAGGTCTGCGCTTTGGCAAGCGGCATGAACACTGTATTTTCATCATATGGGAATACATTGGTTGTATAAATGCCGCGGACCGTAAATGGCTGCTCGTCCACGTCGCCACTGGATGTGTTGATCAGTAGATTGACCTGGTCGCCTGTGTTCAGCCCAAACCGTTCCGCCAATGGCTTGCCGATCAGGACGCCTTCACGATCGTCGCCGGCGAGGAACTCTCCAGCGATCACACCCTGACGAAAGATCTGGTTCGCCTCCGCATCGGGATCAATGCCGAGGACTTGTACACCTCTGGAATTATCGCCCCGGCTGAGGATGCCACTGGCGATCAGGCGGGGAGTTGCGTCTACGACCTGTGGGAGCGCCTTCAGCTGGTCAGTGACCTGTGCAGGATTCTCGACCAGGTCTTCCCACGCCAGGCTGACTTTGTTCTCATCATACGATGCAGCGCGAACCTGAAGATGCCCGGTCTGTAAACGGATGCCGTTCTGTAAAGCGCCGCGGAATTCACCGCGAACAACAGACGCCATGAAGATTAACAATGTTGTGGCTATGCTCACCGCCAGAGCCGATAGGATCGAGCGCCGTTTGTTGCGGCCCAGATCGCGGAAAGCCATTTTGAATAGTTGTGACATAACAAGATACCTTTTCTTTATAAACTATTTTCTTCCCGGTGTTGGTGTTTCTGACTGAACTTTCAGCATATAAACGGCCAGTAGGGTCAGCCAGGTCAAGCCGATAGTGACAGTGATGCGTTGCAGAAGCCCAAAGTTCGCCGCCAGCTCGGGATATGTTGGCAGCAGGCGAAAGCCCAGCCGGGCTACAAAGAACACAGCAAACATCCCGAAGCCGCTGAGACGCGAGTACCACGCCCAATTGCGCTCACCCTGCCTCATAAAGAACCGCGCGAACACAAAGCAGGTGATAGGTAAACCTAGAAAAAACGGGATCCCAAAGAGATCATGAAGGATTCCGTGCGTAGTGCGCTCTGTGGGAATAACGGGAGTGCCGGGAGGGTAGCCATTTAGTGGATCCGTCACGAAGATGCCAGAGCCAATCAAACCTATGCCAAGCAACCCGACCAGCAAGGGTCCCCAAACCGAGCCTGAAGGTTGCCGAAGTGCACGTCGCAATTCGACCGAGAATGCGAGGATAAGCAAGCCTGTAATGATGAAATTGGCAACCTGTATCCATCCAAATTCACCAATGGATAGCGAACTGATGGGATATCGCATGGGATCATAATTGGCGCGGGTGAGACCTTGCACAAACCAGAGGATCGTGAAAAACAGACCAGCGATTGCGCCGCAGAAGAGAAACGCTTTTGTTTTCACATTGTTCGTGTATATGTATAGAGTACGAATCGATTCCATTCTTTATGAATCCTGAACTATACATAATGCAGCGCTTGCGCGGGTTCCCGGCGGGAAGCCTCACGCGCCGGAATCCAGGCGGCCAGTGTCGTGATGACCAATATGGTAATGACACGCCAGACAATCTTGCCCAGCCCAAGCGATGGGTAGACACGGCCACTGATTAATGCCATGTAATCGGCTACGCCTGCGAACGAGCTGTAATCAAAACCGACCTGTCCGAAACCACTGTTGACAGTGATGCCAAGTAACACGCCGGCCACGACACCAACAACGCCAATCATCGTTCCCTCGAGAATGAACAGGAATGCGATCTGCCGCGGCTTGAGTCCCATCGCGCCTAGCAATCCAATCTCGCGCGTGCGCTCGAAGACGGCCATCAACAGCAGGTTGAGCACACCAATACCCGCGATCACCTGGATGATGACGCTGAAGATATCCATCACGAAATTCTTGGAAGTGATGGCTGTCGACAACTCAGGATAGTTTTCTGCCCAGGATGCCACTTCATAGCCAGGCAGGGCGGGGACAAGGGCGTCCGCCACAGGACCCTCCTGACCGAGATTCTTCAGGTTGACCTGCACTTCGGTGGACTGGCCGCGCAGGTCCAACAGGGACTGTGCCTCTGCCAACGAAATGTAGACCGTCTGTTTTTCAAGGGACGGCATACCCAGGTCATATATGCCAACTACGGTCATAGTGCGCTGGCGGTTCTGCTTGTGAGAGTCACTACCGACCATGGTGATTCGATCGCCAACTTGGACATCCATCACGTCTGCCAGGCCGCGCCCGATGAGGAGAGAGTCCTCGTCCGTGGCGGTCAACCAGCGTCCATCTACAACGTTTTCAGCAATGAGGCTGACCGGGGCTTCGGCTTCCGGTTCGATGCCGATGATGCTCAGGGGGAAGGCGCCTTCGTGATTGCTGAGCAGTCCGCCGGTCTGGATACGGCGGAAGGCGGCGGTCACATCCGGGTGTGCCAGAGCTGCCTTCACCACGGCTTCATCGTTCGGCAATGGGATCAGCGGGTTGCTGTCCACTTTTTCGCGATAGCCCTCGGCACGTATTTGAATGTTGCCACCCAGGACGCGAATGGCGTTGCCATAAATCGCATTGTTGAATCCATCTATCAGACCGTCATACATCATCATCATGGCCAGGGCCAATCCCATGGCCAGCACGATGATGACGGTGCGGCGGCGGTGCCGCCAAATGTTACGCCATGCAAGGCGAAGATATAAGATCATTTTGTTTCCTTTCTAAATGCTTGCTGTAAATTCTGATTCTGTCTTGCGCAAGCCGTATTCCATTACATATAACAGCTTGTCAATTGTTTCCTGGGTCTTCTTGGAGCGCATCCACTTCAAGACATCCTTTTGCTTCATGCCTTCATTGAGGACATAGTTGGTGATGGCGTTGCTCCAGGTTTCCATGATCATGACCGCGAGTCCCACGTCCACACTGGGGTCCACTTCACCGCGTTCGATAGCTTGTTTGATCATCGTCGTCAGCGCCTGCGTGGTCTTGTTGCGATAGTCCCCAAGACGCGTTCCATAATAAAAACCTTCGCCGAGCAGGACGCGCCATGCCGCCTGGATCATGCGCGGGTGGGCGAGACCAAATTCCATCCCCGTCTTTAACATCCAGCGGAAGAAGTGGAAGACATCCATGTTGTGATCCGGGGGATGCACTTCCTTGAAGTATTCAAGTTCCTTCTGCTCGATGACATCGAGCATGTGCATGAAGACATCCTGCTTGTCCTCAAAATATTGATAGAAACTTCCCTTGGCAATGCCGCTGTTTTTCACAATACGATTCGTAGACGCGTTCTCCAAACCGTATTCAGCAAACTCTTCCACAGCCGCGTTAATGATTGTCTCGCGTTTTTCTTCGGGGAGGTTAAGAAAAGTCTGTTTGGGCATAAAAATGTGACCTGTAGGTCATATGACCTGCGGGTCACATTATAGGACGATTATTCCCCGTGTCAAGATTATTATGAGAGAAAGGGGTCAAGAAAGGGTCAATGTTTAGGATGTGAAGACTACGCTTTTCGCGACGCCTTAGCCTGCTGAGGCGGCACGATGCTGAATCTTCCCGCGAGCATTTTCAGCATCAATCCTGCCCGCCAAAATGCGACCGCTGCCATTCCATGCGCTAGCACCGCGAACAATGGTGGCGTTTGATAGGTGTAATACGTCCAGCATTGACGTGTAGTACCCCATAACTCCAGATAATATCCAAGCCCGGAGCCAGCGATGAAAGTGAGGAGCGCGAAGCGATGATCTGTTGGGGTGAAGATCAGGAGAACACAGAGAATAAGCGCGAGCCAGGTAAAGGATTTGTCAAATGTTGGGGCAACGAAAACCAGCATCAAGGTCAGGAAAGAAGCGAAGGTGAGCCAATAGAGAATAGAAAATGGAGAATAGAGAGTAGTAAGCTGGATGCGTTTGCTGACTTGCTCAATAATCCAATTTAGAGATCTTGTGAGGCGATCTATGGACAGGCTTGCAATAGGCCAGGCCGGGATTATCCATAACGGGGGACGTTCATCTGTGTAATAGAACCATAAGTTTGTTTGCGTTCCCCAGGATTCAATTGCAAGCCCACCACAAATGCCAACGAAGACGATCAACAGATCCGTTTTGAGATCTGCGCGTGCCATAATGGTGCTAGTCATGAAGCCGAAAATGCCCAGTAGAAGCCAGTCCATATAGCGCCACCAGTCGCTGTTCCAATCCACGTAGGCGAAATATTCTACTGCCAGTGGCCACCAGATATAAACGATGAGGATGATCGTAACAAAAAACCCGCCCAGCAGAATACTGCTGTCGCGGGTCCATAGCTTTGAGAGCGTAATGCGGAGGAATGACATGGGCGGCATTATATCGCTTTGTAAGTGATACAGAATTTGAAGAGCGATCGATTTTCCGCCTTAATCTGCCAGCCCATGTCGCAAGGCAATGACTGCGGCTTGCGTACGGTCATTTACATTCAGTTTGCTGAAAATCGAACTCACGTAATTCTTTATCGTTCCTTCGCTCAGAAACAGATGCGAGGCGATGTCCACGTTGGACATGCCGCGCGCCAACAGCCGCAACACATCCTGCTCGCGCGGACTCAGGCTCATGCCAAGGGTGGAATCGGCATGCAAGCCTGGGACAGACAGCTGCGCGGTGATCTTTCCGGCAACGGCAGGGTCCAGATAGGTCTGCCCGGCATATGTTCCCTCAATGGCTTTGATGATGTTTGCACGCGGCGTATCCTTAAGCAAATAGCCCGCCGCGCCAGCACGGATGGCGTCTATTACCCATTCCTCCGTCTCGTACGTGGTCAGCGCCAGCACACGCACCGAAGGAAACTTATCGTAAATGCGACGGATCGCTTCGATGCCGTTTACGACCGGCATATTCAAATCCATCAGCACGATATCAGGCTTCAACTCACCGGTCATTTTCACCGCCTGCGCGCCATGCTCTGCTGCGCCGACAACTTGAATCTCCGGTGCGGTGCTCAGGATCGTGGCTAATCCCTCGCGCACCACTTCCTGGTCGTCACAAATCAACACTCGAATCATGATCCTACCTCCGTGATGGGCATGCGCAGAATGAGCGTGGTCCCGTGCGTTGGTTCGCTCTGGATATTCAATGTTCCGCCCGCCAGATCTGCGCGCTCGTTCAGTCCTTTCAACCCGAAGTGTCCGCCGTTGACCCTGGCCGGGTCGAAGCCGCGACCGTCATCCGCAACGGTCAATAGTAGCTGTCCATCAGCGCATCCCAGCTCGACGCGCACGTGAGTGGCCCGCGCATGCCGCGCGACATTCGACAACGCCTCCTGCGCCACGCGATACACACACTGCTCCTCGGCCTGAGTCAGACTCGGCAGTTCATCCGGAAGGTTCAGGTTGAGGGTGAGATTGGCGCGCGCGGCAGTCGAGTGCGCCAGGTTCCCGACGGCAACTCGCAGACCCACTTCCTCCAGCGCCCCGGCGCGCAGAGCCTGAAGGGCGCGCCGCGCTTCGGTCACCCCGCCGCGCGTATTCTCCAGCGCGCCCCGGACCAGGGTGTGCGCCTTTGCTCCATCTACATCCCAGATTGCCTCCGCCGCCTCTAGTTGGACGGTGACCGACGAAAGCGAATGGGCGAGCGTATCGTGCAATTCCTGCGCCAGGCGGATACGTTCCTGGCTCACGGCCAGTTGTTCGTTCGTCGCGGCGTAGTGTGCCAGTTTGCGATTCGCCTCTGCCAGCGCGAGTCTCTGGGCCCGTTGGCGATTGACCAGCCACTGCAGCAACAACGCTATGAACGTAACTGTAAACAGGCGGACGAGAAACAGAAAAATTGTTAATGGAAAGAACTGAGTTCCGGGCGTCATAAAGGGCAAACTTAAAATCACGTCGGCGGCGAAAATCGCCAGGGATGTAAAAAGCGTCCACCCGGCTGAAAATTGCCAGGCAACCACCACCATAATCAAAATCGTATTCATCCATAATTTGACCACAAACAATATTAGTTGCACTTCCTGGTCTGCGGGCGCGGTGAACCATAAAAGCGTCAGGTATTTTTCCACGATGACATTGATGGAGGCAATCGCAAGGATGAGCGGTACGTAGATACGTCCCAACCTTCGATGCCACCACGGTATCCACGTGAATGCCACCAGGAACAAGGGCACCGCCAGGGCTACCTCGAGCCAGGCTCCCCGCGCCATTTCAATGCCCATAGCAGTTGCAATCGGATTGCGAGTGGCAGCACCAATCACCTGGAGGACTGCCAGCGTTTTGAGAACCTGTAATACTCCCGGTTCGATGGTAGTTTGTCGCATGAAAGTATCATAGCACAATTCCCCAGCCATCCAAATATGAAGCGCGTCACGCGCCCTATGACCGGGGTCATACCGAATGATGCACCCGGTAATAGGGTTTTTATGCGCGGGGACACTACCTCGGGCGATGTATTCTCCTTATGATGGATAAATCGTACCCAAAGGAATATTCACCACAACCCAAGAGGAGATAGCAATGGTTAAATTATCAATTCATCAGTTTGTATACAAATTGACGGCGGCGTTGCTCGTGTTGGCCTTCGCCTTCAGCACGGCAGGGATAAAAGTCGCGCGGGCGGCGGATTTCACCGTCACCCACCTGGGCGACAGTGGCGCTGGCTCGCTGCGGCAGGCAATTCAGGACGCCAGGGCCGCCCCGGGCCCAGACACCATCACTTTCAGCGTCAGCGGCACCATTACACTCAATTCGACCCTGGTCTGGTTCACCGACCCCGACGCGCTGACGATTGACGGGACGGGGCAGAGCATTACTATCAGTGGGCAAGGTCAACTGCGAGTGATGCAGATCTTCGGTGGCAACAACCTCACCCTGCGACGCCTTACCATCGCCAATGGCAGCGATGTTCCTGACGGGTTTGGTAACGGTGGCGGCATCTTCGGTGGCACGCTGACCGTGATCAACAGCACCTTCTACGACAACCACGCCACCCACGGCGGCGCCATCAACAGCAACCCCGGTCAAATGCTGACCGTGATCAACAGCACCTTCTCAGGTAACAGCGCCTCCGGCGGCGGCGCCATCAGCAGCAGTGGCACGCTGACCGTAACCAACAGCACCTTCTCAGGTAACAGTGCCATTGTAAATGGTGGCGGCATCAAGAACGATAGTGGCACGCTGACCGTGACCAACAGCACCTTCTCCGGCAATCACGCCTTCGAAGGCGGCGCCATCGCGAACTCTGGCACGCTGACCGTGACCAACAGCACCATCTCAGGTAACAGCGCCGCCTTTACCGGCGGCGGCATCTACCACCAGCTTAACAGTGGGACGCTGCCTAACGGTGCGACGCTAAAGAACACAATCATGGCAAACAGCACGAGCGGGAACTGCGAAGTCTCCTCCATCGACGTCGCCTTCACAGACGGCGGCGGGAATCTTGACGACGGCACGACCTGCGATTTTACCGCGGTGACATCCCAGAGCAATGCCAACGCCGGACTCGACCCGAGCGGCCTGGGGGACAATGGCGGCCCAACAAAGACCATCGCACTCGTCTCTGGCAGCGATGCGATTGACGCTGGCGTGGCTGAGATCTGTGCCGCTGAGCCCGTGAACAATCTCGACCAGCGCGGCGCGACGCGGCCCCAGGGTGAAGCGTGTGACATCGGCGCGTTCGAGTTCGGGGCAACTCCGCCGGCAGATACGCCAACGCCTACGAACACACCGACCAATACTCCAACGAATACTCTCACCTCAACGCCAACCGACATACCGACCGCTACGCAGACAGCCACATCTACACCAACCGAACCGCCTTCCGCGACACCAACTGACACGCCCACGAATACGCCTACGGACACACCGACCAACACGCCTACTAATACTCCAACGGATACACCAACCCATACACCGACTAATACTCCGACCAACACGCCAACCAACACACCAACCGCTACGCAGACTCCAACGACGTTTCTATACAACTTCAGCGGCTTCTTCCAGCCGGTGGACAATCTGCCCACGCTGAATGTGGTCAATGCAGGCAAGGGACTCTCGGTCAAATTCAGCCTAGGCGGGGATCAGGGATTGAACATCCTTGCAGCGGGCTATCCCATCTCACAGCCAATTGTCTGCGAAGGCGGCGCGCCGTTGGATGCGATCGAACAGGTGGTCACGGCGAGCAGCAGTAGTCTTTCATATGACCCCGCGACCGATACCTACATCTATAAGTGGAAGACGGACAAGGCATGGGCTGGCACCTGCCGGCAACTCATCGTCAGGTTGAGTGACGGGACAGAACACAAAGCGAATTTCAAATTCAAGTAGCGAAGATCATAATAGCAAAACAGCCGGCGTATCCCGTCGGCTGTCCTCTTCATGTTCTCTATACTAGCTTCAGCATTTCCTGTTTTCAACCGCACAAGAGGCAATATGAACATTCAAGCCCTCAAGGATGAATTTCAGCCAAAGGTTTTGTTACCCAGCCTCATCGCTGGAGTGATTGTTGCCATCAGTACCATTAGCAGCGAAATCTCACTGGCAGCACTCATTTTTTCAGGAGAACTGAGTCAGTTTCTCCCTGGTGGCATTGGCTTGATGCTGTTTGGGCCGTTTGCGATCGGAATTGCCGTGGCAATCACGACATCAGTGCCTGGGATGGTCGGGTTACCGCAAGATACGCCCGCCGCCATTTTGGCTTTGGTGGCTGCCGGCATCGCAGCCAGCATGAGAGGTTCAGATCCTCGAGCGGTGTATGCCACGGTGGTTGCGGCGATCTCGCTGACCTCCCTTCTCACGGCTGTCTTCTTCCTGCTGCTTGGCTGGTTCAAAGCCAGCGGGTTCGTCCGCTATATCCCTTACCCGGTTGTCGGCGGATTTTTAGCCGGTACGGGCTGGTTATTGAGCCTGGGGGCAATGAATGTCATGACAGAGATGCCGCTGGCGCTTACGACTCTCTCGCAAATATTCAGCCCGGGCAAGTTGATCATTTGGCTGCCAGGAATTCTTTTTGCGATCACGCTGCTGCTTGCGCTCAGACGGTCGCACCAGTTTTTGGTCACGCCTGGCGCAGCGATCCTCGCAATCGCCCTTTTTTATGCCTGTCTTCTGTTTGCGGGGATATCTCCTGTCGATGCCTCAGCACGCGGCTGGTTATTAGGTGCTTTCCCCTCCGGTCGTTTGTACCAACCGCTCACGCCTTCCATGTACCAGCTGATCAACTGGCCTGTCATCTTCCAGCATATTGATGAAATTGCCACAATTCTGGTCCTTAGCGTGATTTCGCTTTTGCTCAACGCAAGTGGACTTGAAGTCACGGCGAAACGGGACATCGATCTAAACCGCGAGTTACAGACAGCGGGCTGGGCGAACCTCGCAGGCGGATTGGGGGGCAGTCCGGTGGGCTATCAGACACTCAGCTTGTCTTCCCTGGCACACCGCCTGGGCGCAAAGAGCCGGCTTGTCAGTTTGATCTCAGGATCCATATGCGGCATCACATTATTCTTCGGCGGGTCGCTGATCTCTTATGTTCCACGGTTTGTCCTGGGCGGCATGCTTTTTTACCTTGGCTTATCTTTTTTAGTGGAATGGCTGGTGGATGCCCGGCGCTCGCTGCCTGTATTGGACTATTTACTGGTCTGGGTGATTCTCATCATTATTGCAGCGATTGGCTTTTTGCAGGGAATTGCGGCAGGGATTCTGATCGCCGTCATCCTTTTCGTCGTAAGTTACAGCCGGATCAATGCCATTAAGGCGATCCTCAATGGATCGATTTATCATAGCAATGTAGAGCGTCCCAAAGCACACCGCGATATTCTTCATCGAAAGGGCACTGCACTCTATATTTTGCGTCTCCAGGGATATATCTTCTTCGGAACCATCCAAAGCATCCTGGAGAAGATTCGTTTGCGCCTGAGCGATCCATCGCAGGAACCTCTGAAATTTCTGATCATTGATTTCCACCGCGTTCCACGTCTGGATTCATCAGCCATGTTCGGAATTACAAGACTGAAACAACTGACCCAAACCAACAACATTATGATGGTTTGGACGGAAGTCTCCTCAGACATTATTCATCTCCTGGAGCGTGGTGGATTGATGGAAAAAATGGACGATCGATTTGCGATTATGCCTTCCCTGGATGAGGGCCTGGAATGGTGTGAAAACAGGATCCTTGCAGAGGAAGGCATATTAGACCTGACCGGCTTCAAGGAGCGGCTGGAATCCCAACTAAAGCGTTTGAGGCCTGGGATTCAAGGGGTTGAACGCCTGATGAACTATCTCGAACGCCGCGAAGTGGATGTCGGTGAATATCTGATGAAACAGAATGACCCCTCCGAAGAAATATATTATGTGGAATCGGGGCTTGTTTCGGTCGAGCTGGAATTACCCAATCAAAAGCGGGTACGCCTGCGTAGCATTCGCGGTGGCGCCACAGTGGGGGAAATGGGGATCTATCTCGAAGGCACGCGATCGGCGTCTGTTATAGCATCGCGTCGCAGCGTTGTTTACAGGCTTTCTTCCCAGGCGTTGAACGAAATGCGAGAGAAAAATCCTGAGCTTGCGGCGCTGTTCCATGAATGGATTGCCCGTCTGCTGGCAGAACGGGTGGCGGACAACCATCGTGTGTTCGAAGCTTTAATGGATTAAACGCACTCCCCCTTCGGAGAGGAATAACTCCTTGGCGATATCGGCGTTGGAGAGTCCATCTGCCAGCAGGCGCATCCCGCACCATGTCACGTACATGTTGACCACTACCAAATCTTCTGTCGCGATCAACCGAACGTGAACATCTTGTCAAAGCCCCCCATTTCGAAAACTTCACTCATGTAATCGTTACAGTTCAAAAGAACCAGAGACTTTCCTTTTGCATCTGTCTCCCTTTGAAGGATTAGCAGTGCCCGAATGATCGAAGAGTCTATAAACGTCACTTCGCCGAAATCAACGTGGATTTCCCTGACTTGGTCGGCGAATAGGGCTTGGTGGTTGGCGTCCTGAATTTCTTCCTGGGTTGAATAATCTACATTTCCTGAAAGGAGAATGCTGGCGACGGGGCCGTGAATTTCGACGGTTATGATCATGGTCAGCTCCTTGTACACTTCGAAAGCATATTGCGAGAATATCCCCTGAAATTCTGTGAACTTCAATCTTTGAGCAGTATACTACCCCAGCCCCAGGTCGTTGGATCGATGACCGCTGAGACTGAGATCCTCCACCATATATTGTCGTTCACTGTAGGGATAATCCGAGCGCCGAACCGTTTGGCATGTTCGTAGTGACTGTGGACATCAGTCACGCCCACCATGGTTGAAGAAGCAGGAGACTTTCTTCTGTCAAGTGACTTTGTTGAAGCCGTGTCTAACTAACCTTGGAGATCATCAGCGTGACGTCATCATCCAGCGGACTTTCATTCGTATGATCCTTCAAAGCCATGAGGATCTTTTGAATCAAGTGCTCAGCCGATGAATCTGCATTCTGGCGGATAATATCCGCCAACCTATCTTCGCCCCAAAATATGCCTTGACGATTTGTGGCTTCGGTTATGCCATCCGTATAAAGCAGAAGAATATCTCCTGGCTCTAATTTGATATCCTCTCTACGGATGGTGAATCCCTCCTTCAAGCCAATCGCCGGACCTGTTGGACGCAGCCAGATTTCCTGATCCGTCGCAATGCGATGCAAATAAGCAGAATTGTGTCCTGCATTGGCATAGCTCAATGTGCGCGTTTGCGGATCGTATTTGCCAAAGAAGATGGTAACAAAAGTCGCGAAGTTGATGTTTTGGATGTAAAGACGGTTGATACGCTCCAGTACATCCAGCGGGGAATCCGCCTCAGGTACCAAGGTGTGAAAAGCAGTTTGCAGACTGCTCATGAACATTCCAGCAGAAACTCCGTGTCCGCTCACATCGGCCATTACCAAACCGTGTTTCCCATCTTTGAAATCTACGAAGTCAAAGTAATCGCCGCCCACGAGCTGCGCAGGACGATTAAAGGCGGCAAGGTTCATTCCTTCAATTAAAGGGACTTGCTGGGGCAGTAAGCCGCGTTGAATCACCTGTGATAGTTCCAACTCACTTTCCAGTTGACGAAGTTCCTCATCAGTGAAATGGCCCAGGCATACGGCGGATGTGTAATCCATTTGCAAAAGTTCGCTATTCGGCCCGACTTGGTCCTCCTGTATTTGTTGCAGGCTAATCTGAATGTCATTGTAACGCTTGGTTTTCATGGGGGTCCTCGCGCCAAAATAAGTGTTAGTCGCCTATAGAATAAATGTTCTATATTTTATCAGAAATTGACGTTGAAATCAAGTACGAATTCATGCTGCTGCAGGGTTTTAACAAAGTTGATCAGGGAGCGGTCAAGATGAGGTGGGTCAAAAGGTTCACCTTTATGTATCGCTGGCACGTACCAGATTTCAGCAGGCAATATGGGCGAATGAATTTAACAAAGGTATAAACAAATGTTAAACTTAAAAACTATCAATAAGTTACACTTGACTTGCCTTTTTATTTGGACTCATCTAAAATAGACACGTCGGGGGAATGCATGGTTCATTGATTGTACGTAAGCGCACTTGAGGAGGTGCCGCGCGTTCGTCTAAACCGAACATCACACGCATCCAGGCCTTGATGGCAAGTTTTGCCTATCTCAGAATAACCAGTTAAGGAATAGAGGTATAGTATGAAAAGACATTTGCTCCAACTGTGTTTAATAGTGCTTTTGATTGCAAGTCTGCATTTCCAATCTGTTCAGGCAGAGGCGGGCACAGTGCATACCTATGTTCCCATCGGCAGCGGGTATTCCTCTTACACCTTGCAGCTTTTCGCGCGCCAGGCAGTTCAACATGATACAGATGGCACGGTTGAGATTCTCGTCATTCCCATTACATTTGCAACGAATGCCTTCAACATCTCCAACGGTGAACGCCAGCAGAATCTAACTCTGGCGGATAACCGTCGCGGTCTAGTTGAAAGTGCCTGTAACGCGGTCAAACTCCCCAATCAGACCTGTCATGCTGTTTTGGCTCCCGTGCTTGTCCGCGATGACGCGTTCTTACAAAGCAACCTGAATCTGTTCCCTGCGGAACTGGATGGCATGTACATCCTGGGTGGCGATCAGACCATTGCCATGCTGGTAGTTGCCAACACTCCATTTGAAGCAAGCATGGCTGCTGCATTCAACGCGGGTGCAGCAGTCGGCGGCAATAGCGCTGGCGCGGCAGTTGAATCTCTCAACATGATCGGCGGCTACACTGGCAACAACGGTCCTGAAAACGGATTCCAGCAGGGCAGTGTCGATCTCTGGCTGCCAGGTGGGTCGGACCCCAACCGGCGCGGTTTGAGTTTTGGGATGACCACTGCAGTCCTTGATCAACATGAGTTCCAGCGCGGGCGCATCGCGCGCCTGATCAATACCAGTTTCACCACGGGTTTGCTTGGCATTGGTGCGGATGCGGATACTGGCATGGTGATCGTCAATGAAGATACATTGAGCGATGTCACAGGTTCAACCTCTGTGATCATCATTGATCAATTCACTTATAACGCAACGGGACAATTCGCCGGTCCAACGAATAGTCTTGCCATTCACGGGCTGACAACTCACTTGATCCCTCCCGGCGGATTTGGATATGATCTCACACATCGCCGGCCTCTTGTGGATGGACATCCGCTTCCCACGCCGTCGGTGGCTGGTCGCAGTTTCGACGCGCTTCATCTCCCCTCAGGCTATGGACCGTTAATTCTGGCTGGCGACCTCAGCAGTGATCGCGCTGGCTCGGCCGCGCAACGCTTTGTCGCATTGAGTGGAGGCAGTAACGCGCGCCTCCTTGTGCTCACGCTCGGTTACGCAAAGAGTACGGATGCGCAAGCGAATGCGAAAGCGTATGCTTCTGCCTTGCAGCCGTTCGTCTCGAATACGGTGCAATGGTTTGCGGTTGATTCGAAGAATCAAACGGCTGTTCAAAACGCAATTGCCGATGCAACCGGCGTTCTCGTTACCGCACCGGATCAGTCACGTGTGATGAATGCCTTCGCGGGGATCTCGTCCACGCTGCGCAATGCATGGGCCGATGGGAAAGTTATCCTGGCAGATAACGCTGTGGCTGCCGCGCTGGGTCAGGCAATGAGCACTGATCCCACTCCAACTTCATCTGGCCTCGAAGGCGACTCGATGGAAGATTTCCTCTTCAGTGGAGTGAGCATTCAACCTGGCTTGAACTGGATTCTTGGCGTTGCCGTCGAGCCGCGCATGGTGATGGATCGTCACTGGGGACGCGCCTACAATCATCTCTATCGCAATCATGCAGTACTTGGTCTCGGCGTAGATGTGAACACTGCGATTGAATTCACAGCCACTGGTGCGAACGTTTGGGGCAAGAATACAGTCGTCGTTTTTGATGGAAGATATGCAAGTTATGCAGTGGGGACAAATGATGCGTTGAGTGCAAGATATGTATTATTAGATACTTATGTGGAAGGAGATGCAATTATGCCGTAAAAGTCATCAAGTAATTATTCCATACAAATTCATCCTGTATCAATTTTGAAAATTTATATAGAGGAGAGTAATATGAATAAAAGTTTGTTCAAGATGTTTTCAGTAATAACGATACTGGCTTTGATGTTGATGGCTTTGCCGATGCAGAGCGCGCAGGCGGTCTCACCTGATATTGTAATTAGTCAGGTGTATGGAGGTGGAGGAAATAGCGGCGCAACTTACACTCACGATTTCATAGAGCTATTCAATCGAGGAACTTCCGCAGTTTCTTTGGCTGGGTGGTCAGTACAATACGCGAGCGCAACGGGCACTGGCAATTTCGGCGCGAATTCTGGTCAGTTAACTGAACTCCCCAGTGTCTCACTTGCGCCAGGACAGTATTTTCTTATCCAAGAAGCATCGACTGCTGCTGTTGGTTCGCCTCTGCCCATCCCTGACGTAATTGACGCTACTCCAATTGCAATGAGTGGCACGGCCGGTAAAGTAGCAATAGTTAATAGCACAGCTAGCCTGGGTTGCAACGGCGGTTCAACGCTATGTTCCCCTGCCCAATTGGCTCAGATCGTGGATTTGATCGGATACGGAACTGCAAACTTTTTTGAAGGGAGCGGTGCCGCACCAACTCTAAGCAATACCACTTCAGCGTCTCGAGCAAGTAATGGCTGTGTTGATACAGATAACAACTCTTCCGATTTTACGGCTGGAACACCTGCTCCCCGCAACACCGCCTCGCCGCTTAATCCTTGTCCAACAGGGGTCAATTTATCAATCAACGATGTCTCGGCCAACGAAGGTAATTCTGGCACAACCTCATTCGATCTTACAGTTAGCCTCTCCGGTGCCGCGGGAACTGGTGGTGTAACATTTGATATTGCCACTGCCGATAATTCAGCAACGGTGGCCGATAGCGACTACGTAACCAATTCTCTCACAGGACAGACAATTCCTGAGGGGAGTTCAAGCTATACGTTTAGCGTTCTGGTTAATGGTGATGGTACGGAAGAGACTGATGAGACGTTCTTTGTCAACATCACCAATGTGACCGGTGCAACCGTCACCGATGGTCAGGGACAGGGCACGATCATCAACGACGATACGGATTTCTGTGCACTTTCCTATACTCCTGTCTACCAAATCCAGGGCAGCGGAGCCTCTGCTGCCATTACTGGTAACGTGACAACTCAGGGCGTTGTCGTTGGCGACTTTGAAGGGACAGCCAGCGCATCAGGTTTCTATCTCCAGGATTTGACTGGTGATAGCGATACAGCAACCTCTGATGGCATCTTTGTGTTCACCGGCAGCGCGAATACGGTCAGCGCGGGCGACGTGGTCCGGGTGACAGGCTTTGCCCGGGAGCGCTTCAACCAGACAACACTCAATGGGACGAATAGCAATACTTCCCCGGTGACAGATATTATCAACTGTGGCACTGGCAGCGTGACAGCGGTCGATGTGAACATGCCATTTGCCAGCCTTACGGAACCGGAGCGCTTCGAAGGTATGCTGGTACGTTTCCCGCAGTCGCTGGTCATAGCAGAGTATTTCAACTATGACCGCTTTGGCGAGCTCGTCCTGGCCCTGCCATTGGCTGGTGAGTCCCGTCCCTTTACAGGAACGGCTATTGACGAGCCCGGCGCCCCGGCGAATGCCCGCACGCTTGCCAACAGTCTGCGCCGCATCACGCTCGATGATGCGCAGAGCGCTCAGAACCCACCCGCTTTGCGCCATCCGAATGGAGCCACATTCACCCTGGCAAACAAATTCCGTGGTGGTGATACTGTCCAGAATGCGGCCGGTGTGCTTGGTTTCGATTTCAGCCTCTATCGAATCTTCCCGACTGGACCTGCAGATTACACCTCGGTGAATCCGCGACCGGCTTCGCCTGAACCGGTGGGTGGCACTCTCCGCGTCGCGGCGATGAACACGCTCAACTTCTTCGTGACCCTCGACACTACTGCCAGCGATACTGGACCCGGACCATGTGGCGGCAACGCAAACCTCGATTGTCGTGGCGCGGATGCCGATCAGCCGGATGAGTTCACACGCCAGCGCGATAAGCTTCTCACAGCCCTGACCGGTCTCGATGCCGATATCATTGGTTTGAACGAGCTTGAGAACACACCCAATGTTGAGCCGCTGGCTAGCATCACGTCTGGCATGCCAGGTTATGACTACATCGATACTGGCACGATCGGTACCGACGCGATCAAGGTGGGCTTGATCTACAGACCGGCCGTGGTTACTCCGGTTGGCGCGTTCCAAACACTTGATTCAAATGACGACCCACGCTTCATTGATACCAAGAGCCGCCCGTCGCTGGCGCAAACCTTTGAGGTGAACGCCACTGGTGCGCGCTTTACGGTAGTGGTCAATCACTTGAAATCCAAAGGTTCAGCTTGTAATGATGTCGGCGACCCCGATCTTTTGGACGGTCAGGCCAATTGTAGCCAGACACGCAGGGCTGCGGCAGAAGCATTAGTGGACTGGCTTGCCACCGACCCAACTGGCAGTGGCGACCCAGACTTCCTCATCGTCGGCGACTTGAACTCTTATGCTATGGAAGATGCGATAGATGAAATCAAGGCTGGTTCTGATGATATCGCCAGTACAACCGATGATTACACCAACCTCATTTCGCACTTCCACGGCGCCTTCGCCTACTCCTACACCTTTGACGGGCAGGCCGGTTATCTCGACCATGCCCTTGCGAATGCGAGCATGTTTGCTCAAGTAACGGGCGCAGCAGACTGGCACATCAACTCGGATGAGCCGGATATCCTGGATTACGATACGACTTTCAAACCGCCCGCACAGGATGCGCTCTACGAAGTAGACCCTTATCGCACGTCCGACCATGACCCGGTGATCGTAGGGCTGGGATTGGCCCCCGACCTCACATGTAATGGTCTGCCAGCCACAATCGTCGGCACTACCGGTAACAATGTGATCAATGGCACCAATGGGAACGACGTTATTGTAGGCCTAGGTGGCAACGACACAATCAACGGTGGTAATGGTGACGATGTTATTTGCGGTGGTGCTGGAAACGACACCTTGAATGGTGGCAGCGGAAACGATACGCTTCTGGGCAGCTACGGACTCGATATCCTGAATGGACAGAATGGCGTTGATACGCTGGACGGCGGTGACGGTAATGACACACTGGACGGCGGTAATGATCCTGACACCCTGAGTGGTGGCAATGGCTCCGATAGCCTGACAGGTGGTAGCGGGAACGATTCACTCAATGGTGGCGCAGACAATGACACATTGGCGGGCAACAATGGAAATGACTCCCTGACTGGCGGTGCAGGTGCTGACTCATTCAGCGGCGGTTCAGGCGTTGACATAAATGCTGACTTCAATGCTGGTCAAGGCGACACCAGCGATGGAACCTAATTTCATGTAAGAAAAGGTTCGACCTAAAGCCTGGTTGTTAGGCAAAAATATTAATAAAGAAGGCTGGCGAAAGCCAGCCTTCTTTATTTTACAGAGCATCTATTTTGTTTTGAATGCACAACCCTACTATCCTGTTCTTCTTTCTCTCTACATCAAGGTTGTCACAGACGCAAGAATATCAATCTGCGGGCGTTGATTCCAACTCCACTGCCAGCACGATAAACTGGGTTGTTTGACTGGCGGCAAAGTTATTATCGCTGACGAGGATGATTGGTACCCGGCCATCGGGAAGCGCTGGACCAAATGCCATCCCCTCTATATTATCTGGCTCAATCCCCAAATCTGTCTCTACATTCAGGATCAGCCGCTTCGTTACAGGGGTAAAGCTCTCGTTGAGCAGCGAGAATTTGCCAGATACATCCGTTGCTCCCTGTGTCTGAATCTCGTAGAGCCAGATGGTATTGCCTGTACCTTCTGCGCCCACGGAGAAGGACCGCTCCAGCGCTAGCATTGAGCCGAGATTGTCAAGCGGCAGCAGTTCCACCAATCCATTGACGCGGAATTGCTTTGGAGGAACAGGAGTTTCTGCTACTGGATTGACAACATAAACATATTCATTGCCTGATCTCCCGGAGCTTAATCGGTATTCGAGAATGCGGGCAAAGCTGCTCTGCCCCAAGTTCGCGGCGGGACCGTCCTGTGCCAGAGCACCTTCAGAAGCTGTCACAAGAGTCTTCTGATCAGGTGTGACATTCAAGCTTTCGAAGCCCAGATTATTTCGTACACCCTGTGTGCTAGTGGGCAGGAATTTGTTGGGAATAATTAGGGATCGGTTGTGCTTGCCATTCAGGTTCATACGGTTGACGAATGGGTTGACAGGAGGCGTCCGAGCGGCGAAACCTTCTGAGGAGAAGTATAGAGAACCCTCGTACGCAAGGACCAGTCCTTCCGGGTCAAGAGAAGTCGGCGCGTAGGGCGCGCCTGATTCATCCAGAATCGTTGTGACGTCCAGGAAGGTGATGTCATTAGGGTCGAGCTGTCCATCTGAAACGTCGATACTCAACGTGTAATAGCGTACCGGATCGATCGTGCCCTGGTCATCTGAGATAGCATAATATACATTACGGGCAGGGTCATACGTGATGCTGGACAAGCCTCCGATTTCAGTCTCTGCAAACTGAGCACCTGTGGGAATATTAACTGTGCCAATCAGTTCATAACTGGCTATCGAAATTTGATTGTCTTTTGATTGGGCAGTGACTGTCTGAACACTAAACCCGCTAAAGGAAAGCAGTATTAAGGAAAATGTTAGCGATGTCAGAATCATCAGTGAATGGGGACGTAAGCGAGACGGCATGTTATGACCTCCAGAAAAGAGTTGATTTGGTTTCTGCACACAGATTGTAGAGAAACTATTGACTTGAGTGATGAGTGGGCTGGGTTGAACGAACTTCAATGTGATACAGAAACGCGTGTAAGACAACTATCAAATTTTAGCATAAGACTGGACGAACCTATTACTTTTGCTGATACACCTGCGGGTTCACACAGTTTGGCAAGTGCTCGCCCTTCAAACCCGCGATCAAATTCTTTGCCGCGATCCAGGACATTTTATCGCGCGCGGTTTTGCTGGCGCTGGCGATATGCGGCATGATAATAATATTATCCAAAGTAAATAATGGATGATCGAGCGGCAGGGGTTCGGGCTCGGTTACATCCAGGCCAGCGCCAAAAATGCGGCCTTCCTTCAAAGCTTGGTACAGTGCATCCAGATCCACGACGGGGCCGCGCGAAGTATTCACCAGTACCGCGTTGGGTTTCATCTTTGCCAGGGATTCAGAGTCGATCAAATGGTGAGTATCCGCTGTCAGCGGGGTATGAAGCGAGATGAAATCTGAATCTGCAAGCAGCGTTTCAAAATCCACGCTCGTCGCTTTAATATCCGGGTCTGCTTTCGTTTCGTTCGGGTCAAAGTAGATCACGCTCATATCGAATCCTATTGCCCGGCGCGCCATGGCCTTGCCGATGCGTCCAAAACCCACCAGACCCAGCATTGCGCCTTTCAACTCAATGCCAAGATATAGCATTGGGTTCCAGGTTTTCCATTGACCGCTGCGGGCATACTGCGCGCCCTGCATCAGATAACGTCCCACGCTTAATATCAACGCAAAAGCAAAATCAGCGGTTGCATCTGTGAGAACATCCGGCGTATTGCCAACCGGGATTTTTCGCGCCGTGGCGGCATTCACATCAATGTTATCGAAACCCACCGCGAAATTGCTGATCACTTTTAATTGCGCGCCTGCCGCATCCATCACTTCAGCATCGATCTTATCTGTGAGCAGGCACAGCAACGCATCCACGCCGCGCACACGCTGCAAAAGATCCGCGCGGCTGGGTGGCAGCTCACCGGCCCACAGATCCACATCACAAAAATCCTTTATCAATTCAAAGCCCTTATCGGGAATGTTTCGTGTTACAAATACTTTCGGCTTCGACATAATAACTCCGTAAAATGTTTCTGATATGATAACAGATATGGATGCAGATCGTTTCGCAACACACAGCCTGAAAGATGCGCGCATTCAGCGGATCTTATCCGCCGCGCTCAAAGCAGTGGATCCGTTCGACGCTGTGCAAAAACATCTTCCAAATTTGGATGGCCGCGTGTTCGGGTTGGGGATCGGGAAGGCTGCCATCCCAATGATGGACGCGCTCGCACAGCGGATTCCGCTCTCAGGCGGACTCGCCGTCACAAAATTCGCCTCATCACTCAGCCGCAAGTTGTATCCCGTTATCGAAAGCGGACATCCTGTCCCTGACGCGCGTTCGCTTCACGCAGGCGAACGCGTTTTGGAATTCGTATCATCTTTGCAAGAACACGATACATTGGTGTGTCTTATTTCTGGTGGCGGCTCCGCTTTGATGACTCTTCCATATGAAGGCATCACGCTTGATGACATTCAATCGATGACGCGCACATTGCTTGCATGTGGCGCGCGTATAGACGAGATCAATACCATCCGGCGTCACTTGGACCGCGTCAAAGGTGGGGGATTGGCGCGTGCCACAAAGGCCCGCGTTATGAGTTTGATCCTTTCAGACGTGATCGGGAATCCACTTGAAGCGATCGCATCTGGCCCCACTGCACCAGATCCAACAACGAAAGCAGATGCGCTTGCAATTCTAAAGAAATATGATATTGCGAAACAAGTTTCAAATTCAATTCTTGCCATCCTGCTCAGAGCGCCGTCCCCGGCGGCGAGCGCCGGGGACGGCGGCGGAAGCATAAGTGCCCGCGTTCAAAACACCATTATCGGTGATAACAGGCTCGCTGCGCGCGCCGCGTTGCAGCAGGCGCAACTGGAGGGTTTCCACGCTGAAATATTAGCCAACGATCTGCAGGGTGAAGCGCGTGACGTAGGTGTAATGTTGGCTGGGAAATTGCGCGCGGAAATATCCAACGACGCGCGTCCTTTTTGTTTGATCGCAGGCGGAGAAACAACAGTCACAATTAATGGCGAAGGTAAAGGTGGGCGCAACCAGGAACTTGCTTTAGCAGCTGTGAATGATCTGGCTGGCCTGGAAGATACAATGTTGATCGCATTAGCAACCGACGGAGATGATGGTCCTACCGACGCGGCTGGCGCGGTCGCGACAGGAGAATCGGCACAAAGAGCCGCGTCGCTTGGGCTGGACGCGGCAGACTACTTGTATCGAAATGACGCCTATCCCTTCTTCGATGCGTTAGACGATCTGTTAAAGACAGGTCCAAGTGGGACGAATGTCAACGATCTTATTTTCTTGATACAAGGAAACATAAACAAATGAAAACAGCCATGATCTTATTTTTTGCAGTGCTCAGCGAAGTGATCGCCACAACGTCTTTGAAGTTTTCTGAGGGGTTTACCAAACTTGTTCCCAGTGTCGTTGTAGTTGTGGGCTATGGTCTTTCATTCTATTTGCTCTCCATAACCCTGAAAGTGATGCCGATTGGCATCGCCTATGCACTCTGGTTAGGGATCGGTATCACACTGACTGTTATTGCTGGCAAAATTATCTGGAACGAGTCGTTGGATTGGGCGCGCATCATGGGGATAATATTGATCATCATGGGTATTCTGGTGATCAATCTGTTTTCCAAAGCCACTGCGCATTAATAACTTTATACTAAGCAGGCAGTAGAAATTTGTGCATTGACAACTTACTAACTAGTAAGTAAAATTTGTTTATGGTAAGAGGCACAAATACACAACGGACGATTTTGGATCTGGCTGAATCTCTTTTGCAGGACAAAGGCTTTAATGGGTTTAGCTATGCTCATATCGCCTCAGAACTGAATGTGGAGAAAGCAGCGGTTCATTATCACTTCCCCAGTAAGGAAGGGCTGGCGTGTGCAGTGGTCAAGCGTTACAGGGATAGATTTCAACTATGGATCAACAATGCCCGTGTAAAAGATCTGCCCCCTGAGGAAAAATTGGATTGGTTCTTCGGCATATACACCAGCATGCGCGCGGATAATGGTAAGGTTTGCTTGGTCGGCTCACTTGAGGCTGAATTCAATTCCATTCCCGAGTTGCTGCAAAAGGAAACCAAGGCGCTGAATATTGAATTGCTCAACTGGCTTCAGTCCACTATGGATGAGGGCAGGCAGGCAGGTGTATTTAAATTCAATGGTGACGCAGCCAGCAAAGCAGGATTAATCTTATCCAGCCTACAGGGTGGTTTGCAAATGGCGCGCGCATTAGGGCCCAAAAGATTTCACGCGATCGTTGAACAAAACAAACAAGACTTGCTTGCATAAGCATCAAAAGGAGAAAAATGAATACTTCGGAACCAGCTACCCTTAAACATCAAGCGATTGTGAAAAAGGCATATCAGGCATTTTTCAGTCCGTCTCAATATGAAGTCAAACTGGCAGACCAGGCCATTCTGGATAGCGGCACCAATGATCGGGTCCCGTTTGAAGGTGGAGAGTTGGCTGTCACGACCTGGGGTAGAACCGGTTCGAATATCCTCTTGATGCATGGATGGGGTGGTAGCCGCGCACAGATGACAGGCTTTGTGGAACCGTTAGTATCAGCCGGGTATCGCGTGGTGGCTTACGATCAGCCTGCCCATGGCGAATCGGATGGGAAGCTGACCAACCTTCTGGAGATCGCGCCCACGATGGATATCATCACTAAGAAAGAGGGAAGCTTTGATGCGATCGTCGCTCACTCATTTGGGACTCTGATCACATCCTACGCACTGGTCAAACGGAACTTCCCTCCTCCTGCGCGGCTGGTATATTTCGGTGCGTTCAATCAGCTTTTAGACTCACTGCCGCGTTTTCAAGCCATCTCGGGATTGCCAGACGAGATCATTCAAGGCTTTCGAATTATGCTAAATGAAAACTTCGGGGAGGGTGTGTTGGAGGCAATCGTGCATGAGAAATTGGCTCCGCAGATCAATATCCCGGCACTGATGTTCCACGACACAGCAGATAATGTCACGCCCATAGACGACAGCCGCGCAATTGCACGTGCCTGGAAAAATGCGCGCTTCATTGAAACAGAGGGTCTGGGACATCGAGGCGCTTTGCAATCCAAGGAGATCCATGAGCAGGTTGTAGAGTTTTTGAAGAGTTAGGATATTCCTCAAATCTCCCTCGTCTTTTTGAGACGAGGGAGATTTTTTTATTTATCTCGCAGCTCTCTTTTTTGCAGCCTCAATGAATTGCAGGAGAATGTTCGAGCCAGTCGTGTCGGTCACTTTCCAATCAATGGGATCGATCATCGGGCGGACGGAGGCGGCGAGTTCCCAAAATCCCAAATTTTCAATTTTGCGTCCCATTTCAGGCTCGTAGACGCGCAGGAATTCATCCGCCGCCTCAGGCAGATCCATCAAAAACATATTCATACGCGCATATGCCACATCGATGGCAGGGTCGCCATATGCCGCTTCCTCCCAATCGAGCACAGAAGATATCTCATTTTTATGCCATAAGATATTGCCAGACCAGTAGTCAATATGCAAAAGGGATGGGGGCATTGATCGAATATTTGGATATAGTTCCCGGAGCATTTGCCACAAATCCGCACCGCCCGGATATTCCTGCATATATTGAGGCGGCGAATCATATTTTAGAAACCAGCTCGCTTCGGCATTGCCATTTAGCAAAAAACTTTGCTCATCTTTTCCGCATGGAATAGCATGGATCTTCGCCAGCATCCTTGCAAGTTTGCGTGCCCAGTCCATGGCATCTGTTGGCGCTTCCAGCATGAGACTGCCTTCCACAAAGCGCGTGACGATTCCAGGTGCGCCCAGAATATCTCCTGTCTCATCCAGAAGCAGTGCCTGTGGTGCGGGCACTCGATGCTGATCCAGTAATTCAAACGTCTTAAACTCTCTGCGTGCTTTTTCGCCGCGATCGTAATCACCGAAAATTTTATAACGTCGCACGACGATCTCATAAGCGTTCCCGTCAGGCAGACGTGCCTCTACAAGATGCGTGTGATTCGAAAAACTCCCGGGCAGCAATTCCACATTCAATAAAGAACTGCCAGGCAGCACTCGCGCAAGCAGCGGAAGGACAATTTCTTCTTGAAGTTCGTTCAACTCTGTATCTGCCATGAAAAGATTATATCAACGCGGAAATTTTCCAGTTCTTGCGGCTCTGAAGACTATTTTGCATGAAGTGATAAAATCATCGCATGGGCACGCTCTACCTCGTTGCAACTCCCATCGGCAACCTAGAAGATATGTCTGCACGTGCAATTCGGGTCCTGCGTGAAGCGATCCTGATCGCGGCAGAGGATACGCGTCACACTGGCAAATTGCTCAAACATTTCGAGATCAAGACTCCGCTTACCAGTTATTTCGAGCACAACAAACTTGGCAAACTGGATTCCATCCTTGAACAGCTTTCAATAGGCGACGTGGCTCTGGTCTCGGATGCAGGCTCGCCTGCGATCAATGATCCGGGATATGAACTTGTGCGCGCCGCCCTCGCCTCAAACTTCGACGTGATACCTGTTCCCGGTGCCTCAGCCCCCATCGCCGCCCTGACAGTTTCCGGCCTGCCCACAGATTCATTCCTCTATCTCGGATATCTTCCCCATAAGACCAGTGAAAGACACAAACGCCTGCAGGAAGTTGAAAGCCAGCCTTACACTTTGATATTTCTTGAGTCTCCTTATCGAATTTTGGAAGCTTTGGAAGATATTCTTTCCATTCTCGGAGACCGTCAGATCTGTGTGGCACGCGAAATGACCAAGATGTTCGAAGAATACTGGCGCGGAGACGTGAGCGGTGCGGTGGACTATTTCAAGGCTCAGCCGCCGCGTGGAGAGTTTACGCTGGTGATCGCGGGTAAGTCAAAAGATGAAAATGAACTGTGGACAGTTGAACAAGTGCAGAATGCCATTGAGCTGGAACTGCAAAATGAAAGATCTGCCAAAGAGATCTCAGTGGAACTTTCAAAACGAAGTGGTTGGAATAAAAAAGAAATATACGCATTGATCAATCAAAACAAATAATGGATACTCAGCGCAAACGTGTTCGTGAACTTGGGGTTTTCCCTGGTATCCTCCCAGTAGGAAAACTGAACGCCATCACAGATGTCGCAGGTGTAAAAGTTGGGCATGTCACACTTATCGATGGGGGCGATGTTCGTACAGGCGTGACTGCCATCCTTCCTCATGACGGAAACATTTATCAGAATAAGGTTCCGGCTGGAATTGTCGTTCGCAACGGATTCGGAAAACTGGTAGGATCCACACAGGTGGAAGAACTTGGTGAGGTCGAAACTCCTATTGTCTTGACGAATACATTAGCTGTTTCAGTTGCGGCAGAAGCAATCATTGATTGGACGCTTGCACAGGAAGGCAATGAAAAAGTGCGGAGCGCGAATCCGGTCGTTGGAGAAACGAACGATGGCTACTATCTTAACAATATCCGTAAGAGGGCGGTCATAAAGGAAAATGTCACGGATGCGATTGAGACAGCAGCCTCCGGTCCAGTTGCAGAAGGATGTGTTGGTGCTGGTACAGGCACAGTCTGCTTTGGCTGGAAGGGCGGCATAGGTACAAGTTCACGCGTCCTGCCTGAAAAGCTTGGCGCATACACAGTGGGCGTATTAGTACAGACGAACTTTGGTGGTGTTCTCCAAATGAACGGAATCTCTGTTGGGAAAAAACTCGGTCAATATTATTTGAAGGAATATTTGAATGACGAATCGGCCGACGGCTCAATAATGATCATCCTTGCCACGGATGCGCCACTATCAGATCGAAATCTTAAACGACTTGCAAAACGCGGACTGGCTGGTCTGGCTCGGACGGGCACATCGATGAACAATGGCTCAGGAGATTATGTCATTGCGTTTTCCAGCGCTGAGCAAGTCCGTAGAACACAAGAGAGGCGAGCGATAATTTGTGCCTATCCCGAAGTGCCAAATGATCTGATGTCTCCATTATTTCAAGCTGCTATAGAGGTGACAGAGGAAGCGATTTATAATTCCCTTTGTATGGCAGAGACGATGATGGGTTATCGCGGAGCCAACGTGCTGGCGTTGCCATATTCATTCGTTGAAAACAGATAGTTAACTTCAAAAAATCAAAATACAACAAGGAGAATAATGAACACAAATAAGGACAACTCGTTTTTGTTTGCCAATGAGGATAGCATTTTTCGGATTGTGTCAATTGCAAAGATCATATCTTGGATACTACTGGTCTTCTATTTGATCAGTTTTGCGGGTGATGTGAATAACATCATTCAAGGACAAATGAACTGGCCCACGCAGTTCCCGCAATGGCCCATCGCGATCGCCAACTTATTCTTCGCGCCTGCTGTCGGGTTGTTTTACTTCCTTGTTCTGCAGGGCGTGGCGCAGGCATTGAACCTGGGCCTTGATATTTATTACGAGCTTCAACCTGAAGACATTGAAAGCGAAGAAGAAGAATAGGAGAATTTTGGTATGGCAGACAAGGACGAAAAGAAACCTGAAGAGAAAAAAGAGGAAAAACCAAAAGCCTTCGACAAGCTGGTGGAGTCAAAACATTCCATCAAGGTCAAGGGCCGGGAGGTCAGGTACACAGTCACAGCTGGGACAATGATCCTGAAAGAGGAAACAGCTGATCGGGAGAAAGAGGCGGAGGGCGAGAAGCCGCGCGCGCAGATCTTTTTCATCGCGTATACAAAAGATAGCGTGAAGGACAAATCCAAACGCCCGCTTACTTTTTCCTTCAACGGCGGACCCGGTTCCGCATCTGTGTGGCTGCATTTGGGTGTGCTGGGGCCGCGCAGAGTGGTGATGCAGGATGACGGGAATCTGCCTGCGCCTCCATACAAATTGACCGATAACGAATATTCGCTGCTCGACGAAACCGATCTGGTTTTTATTGACCCAATGAATACGGGCTACAGCCGCCCTGTGGAAGGCGAGAAACCGAAGGAATGGCACGGCTTCAAAAAAGATATTGAATCAGTTGGTGATTTCATTCGGCTCTATACCACGCGCAATAATCGCTGGCTATCCCCAAAGTTTTTGATCGGCGAATCGTATGGTACGACGCGCGCTTCGGGGCTTTCGGGATATTTGCAAGACCGTTTTGGCATGTATCTCAATGGCATCATGCTCGTCTCTGTGGTGCTCGATTTTACGACGCTGTATTTCAACATTAACAACGATCTGCCATTTATTCTTTACCTGCCCGGTTATACGGCCACCGCCTGGTATCACGATGTGCTCAAACCACACAAGCCGTTACAGACGTGGCTCAAGGAAGCAGAGGAGTTCGCCTTTGGTGAATATGCCAGCGCATTACTCAAAGGTGATGCGCTTACAAAGGAAGAACGCTCGCAGATCGCTGAAAAGGTATCGTTATATACAGGCATCTCAAGGGAATTCATTGAACGCTCGAATCTACGACTCAACGACCAACATTTCTTTAAGGAACTTCTGCGCGCACGCGGCTTGACGGTTGGCCGGCTTGACAGTCGCTTCACCGGCCGCGATAGGTTGGGGATCACTGAAGCACCCGAGTATGACCCGTTGCTGACGAATATCACTGGTCCATTTATGGCTGCGTTCTATGATTACGTCCGTAGTGAGTTGAAGTTCGAATCCGATCTGCCGTATGAAACCCTTAGCGGATTCGTGCATCCGTGGTCTTATGCTGAGTTCGAGAATCAATACGTCAATGTAGCCGAAACTCTGCGCGCCGCGATGACCCATAACCCCTATCTCAAGATCTTCGTTGCGAACGGTTACTTTGACCTGGGTACTCCATACTTCGCGACCGAATACACGTTCAACCATCTTGGGCTGGACGAAAACCTGCGGAAAAACATCTCAATGGAATACTATGATGCGGGACATATGATGTACATCCACGTGCCTTCGCTCAAACGGATGAAAACAGATTTGGCGAAGTTCATAAAGAGTGCAATGTAGTTAAGAATAAAGGCGATCACCAGAGGTGGTCGCCTTTATGATTCGAAGAGCTGCTCCATTGGGAGCCAAGTATCCGATGGAGCAGCGGGGATCTACGGCTCCGAAACGAAACTGATCATCGCATACAGGTAAGGCTGGTTGTTGATGTACTCGATACCGATCAGCCACGTGCGGAAGTCGAGAAGCTCCGGTAATGTGGAAGGTTTACGGAGGTTGTAGAAGCGAACAGTGTGATAGGGCCAGGGATCAAAGAAGGAGAGGACTCCGGTTAGATCATCACAATACGTTTCCCTGTTGGGCGCGTTCAACGTATCCAGCATTTTCGGCTGGATGATCTGTACGAACGTGCCAATATCTGGTTGACCACTTGGTCCGCCGCCCCAGTTGTATGCTTCGGCGCTTGTGAATACATTTCGTGCCGTTGCCTGTGTGAAATTGATTGGCGCTGCATTTTTCCACAAGTGTATATTCACACCATGCACGGGACTGGTTATTGCAGAGAGCATATCACCGTTGGATTGGTTCATGCTCCCCTTCAATTGTTCGATCAGCGCCGCGATACGGTCGTCTGCGCAGAAGACATCGTGAGAAACATATTCGGTCAGATAGAAGGAATTGACCCAGCCGGTTCCGCCACTTGGATTCTGAACTTCGACCCATTCGGCTCCATCCGCCGTTGCAGTTGGTCCCGTTCTCATAACATTGATCGCATCTCGAGGGAACGATCCAACTACAGGAAAGCTGCCTGGGCCCGAGCGGATGTTCAACACGTCGCCGGGATTCACGCGCGTCACGGCATAGGGTCCCTGTAGCGGCGCGGGAGTACTGGTGGCGAATCGTGCGAAACCTGCGGGTGCGATGAGAACGCTGTGCCAATACGGACTGCCATCCGGCCGGCGTGTGGCATATAGTATGGCTTCGCCTTTACCGTCCAAGCCCCAGCCCGAGACAAACAGTCCTTGCGATTTAGCGGGATCAAGTCCCATGATGGCGTACGGATTCAAGCCACCCAACAGGGCATTCAGATCCTGGCTTGCATTCGGGGTGAGTGGTGTTGCACCGAGGTAATTCGTCCGCAATGATTGTATGGCAAGGTCAGGCGTGGTCGAGAATCCTTCAGATTGCCAGAAAGCGAACCCAAACGATTGGTCCATCAAGACTTTCACGAGATCGAAATTGCGCGCGTTCAATGCAGTAACCAGGGTTTGCCCAAATGTATCGAAATCCTGAGGGACAGGATTGGGTGTGGCGGTGGGCGCAACGCCGTTGAGCAAAGTCCATGTGGATCCGCCATCCGTTGTACGATAAAGCGATGTAGATCCATCTGCGTGTCTCAGTATGACCCAGCCTGTTGTGGTGGAGACGAAATCCACTCCGCCGAATTCATCACTGAAGTTGAGATTCGGAGTGACCTCTCTCCAATTGTTGCCACCATCATTGGTCACATGAAACACATTTGCCCAATCCCAACTGATCGCATCGCGCAGGGAAACGAAATTCGGGCCATGAGCATTGCGGGCAAAACCGGATGAGGGCAGCCAAGTTGTGCCGCCATCATGGCTTGTGTAAATAAATAGGTCTCTGCCTGAGTCTATTGTTATCCAGACCGGCAAAACCGCATCGTTCGCGCCAAAGAAAGTTGGAGCAGTCGTGGAAACCGCGAGCGGTGATTCATAACCCGTGGGGAAAGCAACGTGCTGCAGCGCCCATGTAGCTCCACTGTTCGTTGTTTTATAGAGATAGACCTCCGCCGCCGGAGTTTCACCACCGATCCAGCCTGTCGTGGCATCGCGGAAGGTAATGCCGTTCTTATGACCACCGAGCGGCAGGCTTGTGCCGGTGCCAGGGATGGTTGGATCGTTATGGAATTTGCGTACCCAGGTCGCGCCGCCATCTGATGTTTGATATATAGCCACCGCTTCCTTGTTCATGGCAACACCCAAGGATGAAAGCACAAATCCGTGAGTATTATCCAGAAATTGGATGTCGCCATTGTTGAACGGAACATCGTAATGTGCCCAGGTGAGGCCGCCGTCTGTCGTACGGTAGAGCGATCCGGCATCTACAGGGGAACCGGTTAACACCCAGCCCGCGCTGGAACTCGGGAAGAAAACGGATGCTCTTCCAATCGAAGAGGCGCCTGCTGGCGTAACGTTATACCAGGTAAGACCACCGTCTGAGGTCCGCAGAAGATAGGAGTCGCCGGTCGCCCAACCGTTGAGCGAATCGATCATGGACAAGCTGCGGATCACGGGGGAGGAAACCACCGGTCCGGGTGAAGGCGTCACGGTTGTGGGCGGAATCGGCGTTAGTGTAGGAGGTATAGGTGTGAACGTTGGCGAAGGAATCGAAGCAAGCCATGTGAATGTGGACATCATTTGCAGGAACACCGCGGACTCCGCCGCTTCGTCATAAAGTGGTGGTGGCGTGGGGTGATTGCCGGGGTTGGTCGAATGCAGCACGAAGAGGGAGGTTATGCAGAGCTCATTGCGTGTGGTGGAGTACGCTGTCCACTTGCGGAGCTGCCCGGCTCCGCCTTCTTCTCCTACATCCTTGAAGAAATTGATGCCATTGATCGCGACCGTTGTGCGGTTCGCAGACGCGCCGACCATTGGATGAGCGCAAGTTGCCGCGTTTTGGAGAACTCGCAGGTCGAGATATTTCTCAACCAGATTCGTGCCTGGAACGATCGGAAGTCCCATCAGAAGACTCTCAGGCACTTGATTGAAGAGTTGAGCTTGCGGGGGGTATTTCAACTGGAATCCATAGGTTAAGTTTGTATACGTCAGCCAATCATTTGTCGGCGGGATAGGGGTGATGGTTGGAGATGTACCCCCTGCTCGTACAATGCGTGGCGCGCTCCAGACGGCGCGGTCGCCCGTGGCATACCCTGTGGCAAGGATCGTCAGAATGAATCGCACGCTTCGTCCTGCCAGCGGACCCAGGTCAATATCCGGGCTGTAGGTATGCCCTTCGTTTTGTTCACGCCAGCTCCAGAAAGTGCCGATCCAGCCGTTGGGATTCATATAGTCGAGACGGTAGGTGACAGAGCATTTTGAACCGAATGCACAGCCAACCGTGGCCTGGAAGCGATCACCGGGCTGAACCGTGAAGGTGGGATAGTACCCCTGAATATATCCGTTAAATCTGTCTTGAGGAAAGGTTACTAACCCCGGCGCGCCGGTTAAGCCATCCTCCAGTTGAGGCGCATCAAGTTTCAAGACAAAGCCACTTGAGCTGCCATCCGTGCCGGGGCAGGGAAGTGTGCCCGCGCCACTTTTCCATTGTGCTGAGCAGGCGTTGGCTGTGAAATCATAGCCTGTGCCGATGGGTGAGCCACCAGCAACATTGATCTCCACCCAGATCGGTTTTGTGGCGTCTGTGCCGATGCCAAATAATGTTCCGTTTGCGTTGCTCAGGATCCAGAAGCCGCGATATTGGCCAATGGATGCAGGCGCGGCCAGATTTATTGTGAGGTCCACTGTCTCACCTGCAAAAACATTCCGAGGAATATTGACCGAAGTAGGTGCACTCATTTGAGCGCCAGAATAGAACATTAATTTGTAGGCAGTTGTCCACGTGCAGCCACCTGAATTTTTCAATCGCCAGGTTTTTGTGAAAGCTGCGCCCGGCGAAAAGATGGTCCCATCTGGAACAGTAACATCCGCCACAAAGGAGGCCTTGTCACAACTTGAAGGTAGGATGGTGGGAGGCGGAGCTGTGAGTGGAGTGTTAGTGGCAGTCAATGGCGGGAGTGGAGTCAGGGTGGCAGGAGGCGCGGGCGGTTGGCCGGTCCCAGTCCGGATGATGCGAGGTGATCCCCAAAGTGCGCGATCGCCGCTGGCAAATCCGGTTGAAAGCAACATGAAAACAAATCTTACTTTTTGTCCCGCCAATGGACTCAAATCCAGGTTGGCGCGATAAAAGCGACCATCCTGGGCTTCCTTCCATGACCACAATGTTCTTTGGGCACCTACTGTATTTAGATAGTCAATGCGGAAGGTAACGTAGCAACTTTTCGCGGCAAACTCACAGTTCACAAGTGTTTGTAATTTGTCACCGGGCTGAACCTGAATTTCTGGATAGGTAGCCTGTATATAACCATTGTATTTATTTTGTGGAACAGCTAGCAGGCCGGGCAGAGTGTCCAACGAATCATCTTCAAGGTGCGGGTTGGTCACCTGGTAGGCAAAACCTCGGCTATCTCCGCTTGTACCTGGAAATGGCAACGCGCCTGCGCCACTTTTCCACTGTGCATAAGCTGCGTTGGCAACGAAATCATAAATGACTGTAGTGGTTTCAACCACGTTGATATCCACCCAGAATGCGTCGTTCCCAGTTGCTCCAACCCCGAATTGGATACCAGATGTATTGCTTAATTTCCATAAGCCTTTGAAATGACCACTGGTCGTTGGTGCAATCAAGTTGACAGATACATCTGCCATTTGTCCTGGCGGCACGTCAACGGCTAATTTGACCGAGAGGGGCGCGCCGATTGAATCACCACCAGCAAAGACAAGATTGTATGCTTGGGTCCATGCGCAGGTGCCATTGTTCATCAATCGCCATGTCTTGGTAAAGGTTGCGCCGGGCGCGAAAACTGCTCCATCGGGGGCAGTGAGATCAGATACGAATTGTGCCGAATCACATTGTGTGGCTGCCATTGCGGGCGGAACAGCTTGTGATATTAACATCCCTACGAGCAGAACCAGGCTAACGAACTTCCGTCTCAACATAGAATCTCCCATTGACCCGGGACTTTCCGTCCTGGATCAATAACCATCAACACCATCTCTATCATCGCGCAAGAGGTGGCTCAACAACCTGACAATTTCAATGCAATTTGGAGCAGGTGCTATGAATGAGGGCAGCTATCTGGTCCTGCGGGAAAAGCCCAGAATCTAAGGAAATGTTACATTGGCTTGTAAGCTGTATCCTTATTTATGTATAATCGTCTTGACTTTACAAAATTGTTAAGTGTCACCGGTTTGAATCTTATTTTCTGATCCTGGTTCACAAAAAGCGCCGTTTGACCCAGGCAAGTCTAGACAGGTCGAATGAGGAATAAATAAATGAAAAAGTTATTTTCTGTTTTGATGGCACTAACTGTTGTTACATCTCTCTTTACAACAAGGGTGTCCGCGGCTCCCACTGTTATGCTCACACCGACATTGGGCCCCACGGCTGAACTTGGGCAACTCAAGGTATGTAAAGTTGCTGGAGCCGGCGTCACTGAGGGACAGCTCTTTACCATCAATGTGAATAACATCGCCTACAACGTTCCAGCCGGCCCCGGAGACGGTGGTTATTGCGTTCTTGCCGGACAATTCCCCGTAAACACACAAGTGACGGTTCAAGAAACCATTCCCACAGGTTATTACGTCTCCCGTATTGAGGTTAAGCCGGACCGTTCCATAAGCAAGGATTTGACCCTGGGAAAAGCCGTTGTCGAGATTGGAACTGGTGTTACGGAGGTTATCCTGACAAACAGAGTGAGTGGTTCACCCACGCCGACGCGTACGCCAACTCCATTGATCACTGCAACACCCAGGCCTTCGAATACACCAACGGCCACGCCCAGTTGTGCGCCGAACTGCACGCCTACGCCCACGTCAATTCCCCAGGGTCGACTGCAAATCTGCAAGGAAGCAGATGGTGCAGGAGTCAGTGGTTACTTTGATTTCAATTTTGCGAACAGGTCCAAGACTGTCCCAGTGGGCGCCTGCTCGGCTCTCCTCTATGTTGATGCTGGAACCTTAACGATTACAGAAGTGGCTCGGGCTGGCTATTCAGTAACGGACATATACACGTTCCCAGCAAATCGTTTGATCAGCAAGAATCTAAATGCCCGCAGTGTTACCGTGACCATTGTGCAGGGATTCGCCTCGTCTCAGACTATAGTTATCTTCCGAAACCGGGCTGGAGGCCAAACCGCAACCCCCACACCGACGGGTACGATTACACCTCCAACGCCCACACCCACAGGAACGCTGGCTACGTCAACATTCACACCAACCGGCACGATCACGCCTCCGACGCCTACACCCACAGGTACGCTTACTACTGCCACTTTCACGCCTACAGTCACGGGTACGCCACCTACGACTACCTTTACGCCAACAGGCACGATCACACCTCCAGTGTGCACGCCAGTCGTGGTGACGGCAAACTTCAATCAGGTCCCCGTTGGTGCTTCGGTGGAGGGTCTGAATGCAGTGGCTCCTGGCTTGAACATTAACGCGATAGGGACCGCCATCCATGTCATCGAGGGAGCTGCACCTGCCGTCTATGGTTCAGCTGGCATCGGTCTCTCACCCATCAACGGGGGCATGGCAACCGGTGGAGGTTTCAGTGACCAGACCACACAGGTGGCCCTCCAGGCTCATCAATACACTTTCACTTTCGCTCCGGGCGTATCGGTGAATAATTTCTCTCTACGCATGCTGGACTATGGAGATTTCAATCCAACCAGCAATACGTCTCATCTCGTCACTATGACCGCCTACAACACAAGCAACATTGTAGTTTCCACGCATCAACTCAGTTACACGACGGTTGGGAATAATTCGAGCCTCTATGGCAATATGTTAGTCGCTGGCGATGCCAGGGGGGCAATACCCGGCCAGCCTGGCAATTGGACATGGCGTGTCTCTGGAAATGGGATCGCGAGAGTCGTCCTGAACTTCGGCGTTGGCTTCGACCCGAATATCGGATTCGACACACTCACCTTCTGCCCGTAGTCTCCCTGTAACATCATTAGAAATAAAAAGCATGACCCAATATTGGGTCATGCTTTTTATTTGGTTGAATTCTGAAAGAGAGATCAGACCGTCGCTAAATGGATAGTAACAGGTATAATTTTGTTATGAATCTTGATGATCTCGATCATTTCAAACAACTTGACACGCTCAACATGCTCGGCGAAATTGATAATCTTCCCGACCAGCTTGACCGCGCCTTTCAACTTGGTATGAAACTTGAACTGCCTAATTGGGTGGACCTTAAACAGGTTGTGATCGCTGGCATGGGTGCATCTGCCATCGGTGCGTACCTGCTTGCAACATACTGCGCTTCTCTCTCGCCTCTGCCGGTCTCCGTTCATCGAGATTATGGACTCCCCATTTTCGCACGCGGCACTGAGCCGTTTGTCATATGTTCATCGCATTCGGGCAACACCGAAGAGACACTGGATGCCTTCGAATCTGCTCGCAAAGCCGGGTGCCGTATCATTGTGGTCTGCATGGGTGGTGAGCTTGCAAAACGCGCCAGAGAAAATAATGTTCCATTGTGGACGTTCGATCACGCCGCTCGGCCACCCGCAGCGGTGGGATTCTCATTTGGTTTGCTGCTGGCCATGTTCCAGAGATTAAATCTCATCCCCGATCAAACTGAAGCATTCAAAGATACGCTCACTTCCATGAAGCGCATACAGATACATCTGCGCGCAGATATCCCCGCTGTAAAGAATCCCGCCAAACGTTACGCCGGTCAATTAATGGGTAGGTGGGTGACGATCATGGGTTCAGGTCTGCTCACAGCAGTCGCCCGCCGCTGGAAAGGGCAGATCAACGAAGTGGCAAAAGCAGGAGCGAATGTTGAGGTTCTTCCCGAAGCCGATCACAACACTTTGGCAGGCACTATGAACCCGCAGGAAACGCTCAACGCCCACACCATGACTCTCTTCCTGCGCGCGCCGTCAGATCATCCGCGCAATCGACTGCGTTCAGATCTGACGCGCAAGGCATTCATGTTGGAAGGCATGAACACGGATCACGTCGACGCGCGTGGCAATACTCCGCTTGCCCACATGTGGACGTTGATCCTGTTCGGCGATTACATGGCGTATTATCTCGCGATGGGCTATGGTGTAGACCCCACGCCAACGAAGGCACTGACTGATTTCAAGGACGCAATGACAGAAGCAAAATAAAGAAGAGCTACCCGAATGGGTAGGTCTTCTTAAATATCAATAATATCAATCAAGGGTGGAAGTTCATATTCTTTCTAAGAATTTCAAAACAATTTGGTTGAATTCATCAGGCTTTTCCATATTCACCATATGAGCCGTTCCCTGAATAATAATCTTTTGAGCACCACTAATACGAGTGTCTAACAAATCGGCTATTTCCAATACAATATCGTCATCCAAATCGCCCGCAATTGTCAGGGTTGGGATGGTGACTTGCTCCAATCTTTGCATGGCGGGTGGACTGAGCGGCTCTTCCAACAGGAAGGCAGTTTCTCGAATGATGTCGGCTTGAATGTTCAACGCGTCTAGGCTCATTAGTCGAACGAGCTCATGTACTTGCGCGCTGACTTGATCGGAGTTGCGTTTGAAACCATCCGCCCAGATTTGGGCTTGAAGTTCAGCAGCTTGTTCAAGATTACCCGATTGGCGAGCCGCGATGAGATCCATCACGGGCTGGGGTGGCGGGCCCTTATATTCATAACCACTTACTGCCGGCGAGACCATCGTCAACGATGCGATATTTTCGGGATGTTCTAATGCGAAGTCCAGCACGGCCTGACTTCCTATTGAACAGGATACGAAGTACGCTTTCGGAATATCGAGGACTTCCAACAACTTATATAAATCCTGACGATTGGAAAACGGTCCTCCCGTTACGGTGGATTTGCCATATCCACGCATGTCATAACGAAGGACGCGGTAGTGCTGCGCGAAAGCGATAAATTGTCCATCCCACATTCTTCGATCTGCACAACCCGCGTGCACCAAAACAAGATCGGAACCTTGGCCGGCGATCTCATAGAAAAGGCGAACACCTTCGATCTCCGCGTAACCACTTATTGATCCTATTATGTCTGTCATTTTTCCTCGAATTCTAAAGTCATCGCTCTTTATTACCATGGCAGCGGATCATTCATGATCTCGGCTTCCCACAACGTATACATGGCTTGCACAACATCCGGGCTGAGCTGTTTGTCTGCGGCGGCGAAGTTTTCAAGTGCCTGCTCCACACTCTTCGCTCCAGGAATGATCGTCGAAACCTGCGGCTGTGCCAGCACGAATTGAAGCGCGGCATGCGTTAGCGAAGTCCCTGCTGGAACCAGCGCAGCAAACTGTTCCACCAGTTCACTGCGACGTGCAACCACCTCAGGCGGCCAGCGTTTGCGTATGTCGTCGAAGCGATGCCCGCCTCGATAGCGCCCCGAAAGCCAGCCCGAATCCAAAGGCACTTTGACAATGATCCCGACACCATTATCCTGCGCCTTCTGAAATGCAGGCAATGGTTCCTGATACAATGCGTTGAAAAAAACTTCCAGCGCCTTGCTCTTCGTCGTCTCAACCACCATTTCCACTTCCTCGCGCCAATCCAGTGAGACGCCATATTCACGGATCAGCCCTTCAGCTTTGAGCTTTTCCAGTTCCTCATAACGATCAGCTGCGATATTCCCATCCATCAATTCACGCGGCGGGTTATGCAGCAAAAGAATATCGATGTAATCTGTCTGCAAACGTCTAAAGCTTCCCTCAAGCACCGAACGGATATTCGCCGCCTCAAAATCTCTTTCACCATTTGGACTATAGTGACTGAACTTGGTGCAAATGAAGACGTCCTGCCGCACGGACCTCAATCCCTCGCCGAGCAACTCCTCGCTTCTTCCCTCGCCGTATCCGGGTGCCGTGTCGAAAAAGTTGCATCCTGCATCCAGCGACTTTTGGACGATTCGCAATGCTTCAGCTTTGTCACTAATTCCCCATTCTGGATTCGCTAACTGCCATGCACCTAATCCGATTTCACTAACATTCATGCCTGTATTACCAAACGGACGAAGTTTCATGTTTTTTTCCTTGATTATCTGCCTAACAGGGAATCAATTTCTTTCATTTGATCTGCTGTCAAAGGACCCAACTCAATCGCTTTCGTATTTTCCTCCACTTGGGCAACAGTCTTGAAGCCAGGTATGGGAATCGTCTTTTCGCTTCGCGCCCAAATCCATGAGAGCGCACCCTGTACAAGGGTTCGACCGTTACTGGTGAGAATTTCACGGATTGCATCCAGTTGACTCAATGTTGGTGCAAAGAAGTGTTCCTTCGACCATTCATCATTGCGCACGTCGTTTTGAGGGAAAGTTGTGTCTTTGGTGTATTTTCCGCTTAGAGCACCGCGTGCCAAAGCACTGCGGTTGATGCTGGCGAGATTCAGTTCTTCACATAAGGCCAGCATTTCCGGCGCGTCGAGTATGACATTCAAATCATGCTGGATAGCAACACAATGCTTCCCATTGGCAAAGTGGCGCGCACCTTCAACCGAATCGGTGCTCCATCCATAGTAGCGGATTTTCCCATCGCTCACCAGGGATTCTAGTAAGTCGATCATGTCGGGTACTTTCTCAAGCGGGTAGTCCCAAACGTGCAGTTGATATAGGTCAATGACATCCGTGTTCAAACGGTGAAGGCTTGCGTCGCATTCTTCGCGGACGTGCAACAAATGATCATCGTCTCGAAACGTGACGCGCTTTTCCGCCTCGTTGACATTGAATCCAAATTTTGTTGCGATGATAGCTTTATCGCGTTTGCCTTCGAGAGCACGCGCCAATATCCTTTCGCTATGACCCGTGCCATAGTTTGCGGCTGTATCGAAGAAGTTGATACCCAGATCCAGCGCAGCATGGATAGCGCGGATTGATTCATTATCGTCGATGTCACCCCAACCACCTGGTCCATCCAGCCAGTACCATGTTCCGCCAATTGCCCAGCAGCCTAACCCGATTGGGCTTATTTGAATCCCAGATCGTCCCAATGTTCGTTGAAATGTTTTTGTCGTAGTATTCATTCTTTTCCTTTCAGGATTTTTCCAGCATTTGTTCTTCAACAACTTTTTGGTAGTAGTCAATCTTGTAATAGATCAATTTCAAATGTTGATTCATTTCATCGATATGTGATTCCACCTTATCACGCAGCGCTTTCAGCATTTCCACGCGCTCTGGCAAAGTAGCGTCGCCCTGTCTCTGAAGCTCTGCATACTGCTGCATATCCTTGATGGACATGCCGATGGCGCGCAGCTTGAGGAGAAAATCAATCCAGCCCACATCGTCGGCGGTATAACAGCGGCGCGTGTTTTCTTCACGATTGATTGGATGAATCAGCCCAATGCGCTCGTAATAGCGCAGCGTATGTGCGGTCAAACCCGTCGCTTTTGCAACTTCTTGAATGGTGAGTTTGTCTATTTGGATATCCATGCCCCTAGTTCACATCTTAGAGTGTGCTCTAAGTCAAGGGTTTTCTAGACATTACTCTTAATCTTTTCGATAAACTAACTTTGAAGAGTAATATACTTCCTTCTCGAATTGATTCCCACAATTCCATCAAAAACTCCCTTAATCGTTTTCATGTCTGCTTCCATATCTTCGGTGGGATGAAACACCTGCCCGATTCGGACGGTTTTATGCTTGCCATCCACCACAGCCAGCACAATAGGAATGCCCGCGCTTTTGGCAATGTGATAGAAGCCGCGCTTCCACTCTGTCACGTGATGACGCGTGCCTTCGGGCGCAATGGTCAGAATGAACTCATCTGCTTCATTGCTCGCCTTTACCATTTGCTCCACCAAGCCAGTGGACTTTTTGCGGTCCACAGGCACACCGCCGCAGTAGCGAAAGAAAGAGCCAATCATGGGTGGGCGGAAAATCTCTGCCTTGCCCATGAAGCGGACATTTGTGCGCAGCTTGAAGATCACGCCGAGAAACAGGACAAAATCCCAATTGGAGGTGTGCGGCGCGCCGATCAGAACAAATTTTGGGATGTCGGGGAGTTTTCCTTCCACGCGCCAGCCAGTCAGACGCATGATGAAGGCTGCCAGGTAATGAAATATTGTGCTGAAAAATGGAGTGTTGAAGATGGTAGTTTTCAATTTGGTTTCCTCAACAATATAACCCTGAACTGCTGAATGCGTCGCACCAAATGTGTGGTTAAATATTCTTATGACCTTGAGATCCAGTGTCCGCAGTTGGGTATACCGATCTGAAAAAATGCTTCAGCAGATGAGGTTTACCTCCTCACCAGCTCCACAAAATGGCTGGCCGGTGCTGCTTGGCGTTTCCTTTCCGAAAAGTGGCACGCATTTACTCGATCAAATTTTGCTTGGCTTCTCAAACGTGGCGCCGTTCTCCAAACGCCTGCATTCTTTTTACGCAGAATACGAAGGTGAAAGTGGACTCAAACGCGCTCCGGAACAAGCCCTCACCTGGCTGGATTCGCTGCGTCCGTGCGATGTGGCCTCCGCTCATCTCTTTGCACGCGATGATGCCGTTGCGCATGTGTGCTCGCCCAAATTCGTCCCGTATTTTATCTTTCGCGATCCACGCGATGTGGTCGTTTCGCACGTTTTTTATGTTACCGATATGGAAGCGCGCCATGTCCATCATGATTATTACGCGTCGCTTCCAGATTTCAATTCGCGTCTAACTGTCAGCATTTTGGGCAGGCCCGATGCAGGCATGGAATTTCCTGATATCGCCGCGCGCTTTGCCCCTTATCTGGGCTGGCTCGAGCATCCTGAAGTTTTGTCGATTCACTTTGAAGATTTGATCGATGACCGCGCCGCGACTCTGACGCGCATTCTGGATCATTTCCTCGCCCGCGTTCCGCTTTATTCTCCCCGACGTCTGATTCTGGACTCCCTTGAGTCTTCCGTCGACCCGACAAAATCTCCCACCTTCCGTTCGGGGAAGACAGGCGAATGGAAGAATCTTTTCACGAAGGAGCACAAAAAAATCTTCAAGGATGTGGCAGG
>JAXIPJ010000227.1:0-8532 GCA_045402985.1 Anaerolineales bacterium | reverse complement strand
ATTCGAACGGACTCTCCCTGCGACGTTTGAATGAAAGACGATCTGGTGATTCGCTTCGTCGTACCAGAATGTGGTTGGGTTGATAAATGACTGCCCATCTGAAGACGTGGCGATGTGCCCAACTTTGACCTCTTTGAGGAAGGCGCGGATCCAGTCATCATCGCGAGTGAGGTGCGGCCTTCTTTGAAATGCAATGGGGGATTTATTCTCATAGTTGCGAGGCATGTTATTTCAACGCCCGCTTATAAATGATGAGTTGAATGTAAATGGTCAGCGCTCCTGAAAGAATGGATATGATCCAGCTGATCAAACTGATGGTAAAGAAAGCTTGTTGCAGGAAGAAAATTGCCGCACCAAACATTAGGGCGCTGATGAGGGCCACCTCCACGGCCTGGTAATAGGAAACACTATTCGTTTTGTATTTCGATGGCATAGAGCTGTTCGTCCAGAGGAAGGCTTTAGCGAGCTCCTTGTTCTGACTCACCATAAATTCCTTGACTTGATTCATCGCCTGCATGGATTCGAACCAGGCCGCACGTAAGCGCGCCAATTGCATGATCGTGGATGTTCCAAGCAGAGTTAGGAGGATGAAGAGCCCGCCGAACATGATCTTGACAGTTTGAGTGAACGAATCTGGCTCAAAGAGTTGTGTACTAAATAACGCGGCCACCAGAGATCCAACTGCAATGAGATAGAAAGATGATACGCGGGCGCGGTCTTCGTGTGCCTGACTTGCAGTTTGCGCAATGTAATCATATTCTGCGGCGAGCAATTCGTCGAAATCGAGTGGAGGAGATTTGCGAACTGGCATGCTGTGATTATACCTTTGTGGTTATTTAGTTTCCATTTGATGATGCATGGGATTGCGCCATTCGCCGTTTGGCGGGTGCGCTCATTGCCAGGTAACAAAAAGCGAGCCCGATCCCCAATAACAGACAACTGCCCCAGAGTACGCTGCTTCCCAGGTGTTCGTAAACCCAGCCGCCAACCAGCGGACCCAGGAAGTAGGATAATCCCCATGCTGACCCAAAGATGCCTTGATATAAACCGCGTAATTCCACGGGGGAAAGATCTGCAATAAGCGCAGGTGAGACGGAGGTTGCTGCGATTTCGCCTAGAGTCCAAATGACAACGCTTACAACAAATAGCGGCAGATTAGAAGCGAGGGTTGTGAACCCAAAGCCGAGTCCGAGCAATACTGCGGAGACGGCAATGATCTCAAAGCGCGGCCATTTGGATGCCATATTGCTAATGGGGATAGTGACCAGAATAATAGGGAAACCGTTCACGGCTATCGCCAGCCCGTATTGTTGTGGGCCGAGGCCATGTGACTGCATATCTAAAGGTAGTGTGACATACCCCTGCATGTAGATCATGCCGAAGAACAATGTTAAGAACGAAAAGAGCAACAAGATCGGCTCACGCTTTAATTGATTGATCCGCTCGTTCATAGGTGTCTGCGCGGTGTGACGCACTTCCGTTGGACGTGTCTCACGAATGCCGAAGAAAACGATGAGACCAAAAGCCAGAGTGGTCAACGCGTCGCCGATGAACAAGATCAGGTAATTGTACCCAGCTAAAAGTCCCGCGAGAAGCGGAGCGACAGCCGCTCCCAAATTGATAGCCCAGTAGTTATATCCGTATGCGCGCGTCCGCGATTCAGATGGAACAAGGTCTGCTATTGCCGCGCCAACAGCAGGCCGGTATAGATCGGTAAAAAATCCAACAACGAGTGTGCATACCGCAATGATGGGAAGATTGCGAGCCAGACCTAATGTGACCATGACAACTGGCGTGACCAGAAAGCTCATCAGCATCACAGGGCGGCGGCCGAGTCGATCGGTCAATTCACCACCAATAAGTTGTGACAGGAAAGAACCTGCGCCGAAAAGCGATACCATAAGCGCGGCTTGGCTGACGGGGATATCGCGCTGGCTTGTAAGGTAGAGTGTGAGGAAGGGAATGACGAAGCCGCCAAGACGGTTGATGAGTGTTCCACTCCACAGCAACCAATAAGTGGGAGGCAGACCTTCCACAAGAGAAGCTAACCCTTTTTTGTTTATTGACATGAAGATGTTTCCTTTGGCAGGCCAAAAGTATCACAGATGTTCTAAAATAGAAAGAGCCTGACGAGCAGGCCCTTACAAGTAGTCTTTCAAAAGAAATTTACAAAAATAGGCTCTCGCTGCCGCGGACGGCGACTTGAGCACCTAATTAAGCTTCAAATGCCCATTCGCCCTGCCGCATGACGGGCTCGCGCGTGCCATCTTGCTGGATGCCGTCAATGTCCATTTTGTCGGAGCCAATCATAAAATCGGTGTGGATCAGGCTTTTGTTGCCACCGTGAGCTTCGAATTCTTCTTCGGACATGTCCTCTCCGCCGATGATCGTATCGCGATATGAATTTCCCAATGCAATATGGCAGGACGCATTCTCATCAAATAAGGAGTTGTAGAAGAGAATCTTCCGTTGACTAATGGGTGAACTGTTTGGGACAAGCGCCACTTCGCCAAGCCTGCAGGCATTTTCATCAGTCTCGATTAGTTTTTGAAGAGTCTCCTTACCCTTATTGGCTGTGACTTTGACTGCACGCCCGTTTTCAAAGGTGAGACTGAAATCTTCGATCAACACGCCCGAATAGCTTAATGGGAGTGTTGCTGTTACGGTGCCATTCACTTTATCCTTGTGCGGAGTTGTGAACACTTCTTCGGTGGGTAAGTTAGGTATGCCAATAATTCCGTTCTTGAATTCGGCCTCCGCTCCCTGCCAGAGTTGTTTCTCAGGCAAGCCAATTGTCAGGTCGGTTCCAGGTCCGTCATAGTGGAGCGCCGCGAAACGTTGGTGGTTCAGATATTCCCTGTATTTTTTCAGACTGTTTACATGGTTGCTCCACGCAGTGACAGGGTCAGGCGTGTCGATACGGCAACTTGCAAAAATTTCACCCCAAAGTTTTTCCTGAGCTTCGTTTAGGGAAAGTTCGGGAAACACTTTTTTTGCCCAGGCCGGCGATGCTGTGGAAACCACGCACCAGTTGGTGCTGTTTTCATATTTTCTAAGCGGTTCCATTTTTTGTGAAATAGCTTTCCGGTACTTAGCGATCAGGTCCGGTGCAACGCCCGACAATAAGTCGGGATCGGTGGACGAGAGCGCAAGTTCTGCATCCATGCGTTGATAATATTCTTCGTAACGCGCAAAGGTCCAGTTAGGAACTTCGCTCAATGATTCAGGATCTGCATATTCAAGACGGATGCGGGTTAGGCGTTCATCTGTGTATAGTACATCCACAAAAACGGCCCCAGCTTTATAAGCGCTTTCAGTCACTTTTCTAACCAACGGCGCATCGTCAAGTATGGCCCTGATCAATAGGCGCTGGCCTTTTCGTAGATTGAGACCGATCCTCACAACCACATCTGCATATTTCCCAAGCATTTGATCGAATTCTTTTTCGTTCATCCGGGCTCCTTGGCTTGAATTATATATCCTTTTAATAAAAAAGCATCCTCAAGCAATTTGCTTGAGGATGCTCGATATTCCGTGGCATATTACGCATCAAATGCCCATTCGCCGGCGCGCATGACAGGTTCGCGCGTGCCGTCTTCCTTGAGGCCGTCAATGTCCATTTGTGGGGAGCCAATCATAAAGTCCACATGGTTAAGGCTGATATTGCCTCCTGCTGAAATGAATTCTTCATCGGTCAATTCTTCGCCGCCGATAAGGGAGAAACGATAGGCGCGTCCGATGGCGATATGACAGGAGGCGTTTTCGTCAAATAAAGTATTGTAAAAGAGATGCCCGCGCTGGGCGATTGGGGAGCTGGCAGGGACGAGCGCTACTTCGCCAAGCCGCGTGGAACCTTCATCTGTATCCACCAATTTTTGCAGGATGACTTCGTTCTTCCTGGCGTTGACCTTGACGATTCTGCCGTTTTCAAAGGTCACGCTGAAATCTTCGATGAGTGTGCCAGCATAGGAGAGCGGGATTGTTGCAGAAACTGTTCCTTCGGCGCGATGACGATCGGGCAGTGTGAACATTTCCTCTGTGGGCATGTTGGCGGTGAATACGACTCCGTTTTCCGCCAGGGACTGTGCGCTGATCCATTTGTGTCCGCTTGGCAAGCCGAGGGTGAAGTCTGTGCCTGGAGCCTTGTAATGCAAGGCTGAATAGTTTTTTGCCTGCATGTAACTGGAGCGCTTCTTCAAATTCTGAATATGCTCCTGCCAGGCGGCGATTGGGTCGGGCTGGGTTGCGCGTGTGGTTTCAAAGATGGCCTGCCACAATTTTTCTTCAGCCTCTCTAGGTTTGAGATCAGGGAAGACCTTTGCCGCCCAGGCAGGGCTGGCCGCAGCAACCACACACCAGTTCATCGCGTTGCGAGTTACCTGCGCGCTGATCGGCGCCCAGTTCTCGAGATGAGACTTTTGCATGGCAGAGACACGGTCACTATCCAGCCCCTTATAAATATCAGGGTCGTTTGCAGAGATCGAAAGGAGAGCATCGCCTTTTTCGATCATATTCATCAGCGCGTTGATTTGCCAGGTCGGATATTCATCGAACGAATCGGCAGGCGCGTTCTGCAATCGGATGCGGAGCATTTCTTCATCGCCCCAGATCACCTCCACGTAACGCGCGCCCGCGGCATAGGCGGCTTTGGTCACTTCATGGACAAAGGCGCGCCCAGCAGGCGGAATTCCGCGTGCAGTAGCGTTGGTGATGATGAGTCTCTGTCCGGCGCGCAAGTTGAGTCCAACTCTTACGACGGCTTCGGCATATTTCTTTAGTAATTGCTGATGTTCCTTTTTGGAAGGCATGGAAGGCTCCTATGCTCAATTTTTCATAAGTATAGCATGAACCTTTTGTGTGGATTTTGATTTATACTAGCCAAAACATCATAGTGTTCAGGGAGTTTTCAATGCTCATCATCGAAGGAGTGGATACCGACAATAAAGCGCAAGTGAAACGCTTTGTGGAATTGCCGTACAAGCTGTACAAGGATTGTCCACAATGGGTGCCGCCGCTTTATGTCGATGCCTATATGTATCTTAACCGCAGGAAGCATCCATTTCATGAACATTCGAACGTGGATTTTTTCCTGGCTGTGCGCGATGGGCAGGATGTGGGGCGCATCGCCGCGATTGAAAATAAACCCTTCAACAAATATCATGGCGTGAAGAAGTCCAATTTTTATTTCTTCGATTGTGAAAATGATTCAGAAGCTGCGAGCGCGCTTTTCAATCGCGTGGTTGCCTGGTCAGAAGCGCATGGGATGAATGCGGTCGTAGGCCCGAAGGGCATGGGACCGTTGGATGGTTATGGCGTGCTTGTGTTCGGTTATGAACAACGGCAGACGATGACCATGCTTAATTATAATTATCCCTATTATCAGAAACTTATCGAAGCGCAGGGATTTACAAAGGAAGTGGATTTTGTCTCCTGTTACCTGCCGGCAGATAAATTCCAAGTGCCGGAGCGCGTGGAGAGAATTGCGGAACGCGTCATGCAGCGCGGCGGTTTGCAGTCGAAAAAATTTGGAAACAAGCGGCAGCTGATAGCGTGGGCTCCCCGCATCGGCAAAGCTTATAACGAGGCCTTCGTCAATAACTGGGAATATTATCCACTCACACAGCGTGAAATTGACTTTGTCGTGCAGAACATTATGACCATCGCCGATCATCGCCTGATCAAGATCATTACACACGGAGATGACGTGGTTGGATTCCTTTTTGCGTTTCACGACGTCTCTGCGGCGCTTCAACGCGCGCACGGACGCCTGTTCCCGTTTGGATTAATTGATATTCTGCTGGAGCTTAAGCGCACGCACACGGTCGCGGTCAACGGGATGGGAATCCTGCCACAGCATCAGGGACACGGCGGCAACGCCATCCTATATTCCGAAATGGGTCATACACTTTTTAACTTCAAGCAATTTACCCATGTTGAAATGACTCAGGTAGCAGAAACCACCGAGCAAATGCGCGCAGACTTGAAGAACCTGAATGGTGTGGAGTATAAGAACCATCGTGTGTATCGAAAAGTGATAACGTAGACAGGTATGCAAGTAAGTACTTGTCTACTTCGCTACCCCAGCTGATAGTTCATTTCAGAGCCCATCATTGTTTCTTCCCCTTTGTCCAGGTTGGTTAGCGGCAGCACCACATGGAATTTACTGCCAGGCAAGTTCACCTCGTCGTAGCCTGTGCTCTCCACCCAGATGCGCCCGCCATGTGCTTCAACGATTCCCTTGGCGAGTGCCAGACCCAGTCCCGCACCGCCGCCTTTGAAACGCGTCTTGCTGGTGGAATGTTTGGAGAGTTCACCAGGCTGATAGAACTTGCTGAAAATAATTTCGCTTGTGTCGGGGTCCACGCCCACGCCGGTATCACTGACAATGATCTCAACGCCGCCGGTGGGCAGCTCTGAGTTGTGCACAGGGAGAGACTTTGCACCAACAGTGATACTGCCTTTGTTGGGCGTAAATTTGATGGCGTTGCTCAACAAATGTTGGAAGAGTTTCTTCAAAAGATTTGGGTCCGCCCTCACCATTGGAAGCGGAGGGATGTTAATGGACAATATCTGTTTGCGCTCCATGAAAGACTGCACCATGCGTTCACCCACCTCTTTGACCAGAGTGCCAGTATCGACAGGTACCAGGTGGATTTGAAGGGTACGTGTATCGATCTGCGCAATGTCGAACATTGAGTCCATGATCTCATGCAGTCGTTTTGTGCCTTTGGAAATACCTTTGAGCATGTCATGCACGCTGGGAGGGAGAGTGATGTCTTCGATCAGCATCTCTGTATAACCGACCATGGTTGTAAGCGGCGTACGAAGTTCATGAGATGCAATGCTGATGAAATCAGATTTCGTCTGGTCGAGGCGTTCGAGGTCGCTGTTGGCTTTATCCAGCGAGCGATAAGCCTGCCGCAGTTCAGTGTTGAGCTGAACCAGATTGTCAACGAGACGCGCATTTTCGAGCGCGACCGCCGTCTGGTTGGCGAGAGCCGAGAGAGTCACCAGATCTTCGGCGGTGTAACGATTGCCGCTGATCTTGGAGCCAAGCGAAATCAAGCCGATCCATTCGCGCTTTGAAAAGATGGGCAGATACACTTCGGCTTCGAGATGGTTGAACCACTCGCGCTCGGAGTCAGGAACGGACCGGAATGCCGGGAGCAGGTCCAGGTCATATTGAAGAAGCGGACGTTGCTCCTGAGTCAAATGCTTAACGATGGGATGATCCGTGGGAAACGAGACGATCCTCACCTGGCGCTCACCCTGATTCCGTACTGCGCGCAGACGGTAGGATTTTTGTCCGTCGCTGGAGAGTTCCGAATCGACCAGGAACAGAAAGCCACGCGTAATGTCCATGGCCTCAATGATGAGTCCCACCGCCACATTGGCGAGCTTTTGCATATCGAGGATGTTGCTGATCTGTTCGCTATATGCGTGCAGTGTGCGGCTGGCGTGGAATTCCTGAATGTTCAACCAGCGGTTCACCCAGCGTTGCACCAGAGATAACAACGGGGTAAAGATGAACGAGAGCAGCAGTGCAATGCCTGCGCCAACGAGCAGCGGGTTGAAATTCGGCAGAGCTTTGAACACGGTTTGCGAGGCTGAGAAACCTGCCACATAAAAAACGACAATGACAATTGTCGTGATGATATATGTGAGCACGCGCCGCGCCACCTCGCGCAGGTCGGGTGGGTCATGCGTGATAATGATCAATGCAGCCAACGCCACTGCGCCCAGCCGTACGGGGTTACCGGGGAGAGGCAGGCCGATGATGATTAATACATCGTTGAGAATCGTGAGCAGGAAAACTGGCGTCCAGTAATTTAGACGGTTACGAAATAATGGCTGGCGTGAGCGCGCATGCGCGGCGCGTGCGTTCAAGATCGCGCCAAGCATAAAGATGAACCAGCCAATCACCGCCCATGTAGGTGTGAGTCTTTCAAGGGTAAGTGCGAACCTGCCGTTTGTCCAAATGACCTCGGGAAGCTTCAGCAGATTCGGCAGGATGACGATGAAGCCTAAAACCCAGAACGTGCCAATCCCCAGCCATCTGCGCAGGTTGCGCCGTGTGAAAGAGGCCACTGTTAGTGTTAATAAAAAGGCGAGCACCAGAGCGCCATATAATTGAAAATCATTCGCAACGCGAGGGGTCGCAAGCCGCAATTGACCACCGCGCCAGAGACCTTCGCCAATCGTCAATAACATCCCCACCACTACATAACCGCTCAACAAAGTGGCAGCAGTTTCGTGCCCTGACCGCCGCTGAATTAAATTCGCGAGCACGGGCAGATAAAGCGCCGCAAGGATCAGATGCAATATCAAATTAAGAGTCTGGGGCGACATGGTTGCTAAAAGTATACTCGAATTCATATAACGGGGTTATCATTGCAATATGCTTATCACAAAGACCTCCCGCGACACCTATCAATTCGATACAGACTTCTTCCGGCCGGACGGACGCGTTGCTTTTGTCGATTTTTCATCCGCCCGTAAGTTCGCTGCGCAAATGTCAGCGGTTCGGATGAA
>JAXIPJ010000479.1:0-9623 GCA_045402985.1 Anaerolineales bacterium | reverse complement strand
CCAGGAAATCCCTTCTTCATTTCTGGCAAAGATCATTTCACAACTTTCAATCGCGGGCTTGCTTCATACTTCGCGCGGTGCGCATGGAGGAGTAGCTCTGGCGCGTAACCCGGAACAGATCACATTGCTTCAAGTGATCGAGGCAATTGATGGTCCCGTCCAACTCAATGTTTGTGTTGGAAGGGAAGGTGTTTGCTCCTTTGAAGATAATTGTCCGATTCAGTTAGTGTGGTGCGATGCTCAGAATGAATTGGTGGCGAAACTGAAGAAAACCAACTTTGCACAATTGATCGCGTAAGTTTTCAGCAAAACAATGGAAGAGTAGATCGAAAGGAGATTTTGAGAGGAATGATACAAAAGGAAAAAATTGCTTTCGACATAAACAAGTGCCGGACTCAAAGAACAGGCGCAAATGATGTATTTTTTTGTCTTGTGGAAAAACAGTATCGCACGTGTGGTTATGGACTGCCTTTTGGATACGGTCGCATCTGCAAGCATCCACACAGAAAGGAGTTTGCTGAAGATTACCTCAGGGATAAGCCTTTCAAAGTTTCCATTTGATATACTGGTGAGATTCAATTATAGATAATACAGTTCCTTCGCCTGATTTCCAAGTTCAGCCCGAAATTCAGGATGTGCGATATTGATCAGTTCTCTAGCGCGCTGTCTGATCGTTTTTCCATACAAATTCGCCACACCATATTCTGTAACGACATATCTCACATGGTTGCGGGTTGTAACGACGCCCGCGCCCTGCTTGAGCATGGTAACGATCCGAGAAATGTACGTTCCATCTTTGAGTGTAGTCGTACTTGGTAATGCAATGATTGGTACGCCGTCTTTAGAACGGGACGCGCCATAGATGAAATCGAGTTGTCCGCCCACGCCGCTATACAACCTGGGGCCAATACTGTCTGCGCAGACCTGCCCGGTGAGGTCAACTTCAATGGCAGAGTTGATGGCAACCATGCGCTCGTTCTGCGCAATCACAAACGGATCGTTGACGTATTCTGTGGGATGCAACTCGATGAGAGGGTTATTATTCGCCCAATCGTAAAGTTCCCGCGTGCCGATTATAAAACCTGCAATTATTTTCCCTTGATGAAGGGTCTTACGCGCGCTGGTCAATACACCCGCGTTGACTAATTCCATCACACCATTTGAAAATAACTCGCTATGTAAGCCGAGGTCTTTCTTGTGATACAAATATTTCAGCACAGCATTGGGAATCGTGCCAATGCCCATTTGCAGGGTCGCACCGTTTGGGATCAATTCCGCGACATAGCCCGCAATCTTCTCAATAACTTCCGATTTGCCGTCCTGCCCGAAATGCACTTCTGGAATTGCATAATCAACGGGAACAATATGATTCAACTTGTTTACGTGGATGAATGAATCGCCAAGAGTGCGGGGCATTTGCTGGTTGACTTCGGCAATAATGATCTTCGCCGATTCCGCCGCGGATTTGGTCAAACCTACTTCTACACCGAAACTGCAATAACCGTGTTCATCGGGAGGCGAAAGGTGAATGAGCGCCACATCCAAAGGCAGAAAACCATTCTTAAATAACAATGGAAATTCCGAGAGTAGAACGGGAGTGAAATCTGCTTTGCCCTCCTGGACGGCTTTGCGAATATTCGCGCTGATGAACATGGAGTTCACGCGCAGATGCCCATGCATTTCAGGCATGACGTAATCTGCGGGACCAATACTCAAGGCCTGGCAGATTTCTACATCTGTGAGGTTTGGAGCATAGTCTACCAGGGCGGAAAGAATCGTTTGGGGCACCGATACGTTTCCGGTGAGAAAGACACGATCTCCTGATTTGATGATACTCACAGCCTCCTGGGGAGGTGTAATACGCGATTGGTAAGAATATGTCCAGTTCATCCAATTAGCCTTGTTATTTCATTGTACCAAACGGTGAATTCCTCATGTGAACTCACAAAGACACCAGGTTGGCAGGGGAAACCCGAAATCTTCATCCATATTCCAATGGGAATATTATTTCACAACATGAGAAGAGCCATGGGTCATCTGTCCCAACAAAACCGGGATACTCGCCCCATCACAATTGGAGGAAAAAGGGAGAAAATGGGTTAAATGCAATACCTGTGCAGTAATAAAAAAATATGTCCTGAAAGGAAAGCATCATCATGAACTACACAACAACCCCGATCAGTAAGCAAAGCAGGTTTATCCATCGGACGATCGGTTCGCAGACAACGGAAGAGGAATATCAATTTGATCAAGGTGTTTCCATCCCAGCCTATCTGGAAAAAGCATACTGGTGGGCATATGTGCGACCCTATGCAATCTCCTTTTTTGATCACGAGTGGATCGTCAATCTCATTCTCCTGGGAAACATGGCGAAGCTTCGCGATACGGCGCTGGATGCTCTTGGGTCATCCATTCAAGGACGGACCCTGCAAATCGCATGTGTCTATGGCGATTTTTCACCACGATTGATTGAACGAATGGGACAAGGAAGTTCACTTGACATCGTCGATGTCGTGCCAGCTCAATTACAAAACGTGAACCGAAAGCTTGCCTCATCCGCGCTGGTGCGGCTCTTACAAAGAGATTCGGTGTCTCTCACTAAGATTGAAGATGCGACTTACGAGCGGGTGATCCTCTTCTTCCTCTTGCATGAGATGCCTGCTGGCGTGCGGGAAAGGACTTTGAGTGAAGCACTTCGCGTTCTTAAACCAGGCGGCAAATTGGTCATCGTGGATTTCCACAAGCCATCGCTATTGAATCCCTTCCGATACTTATACCCGCCGATGTTCAGGCTTCTTGAACCCTTCGCGCTGGATATTTGGAGGGAAAGCATCGATCAATGGTTGCCTAAAGAGTTTGTTCCGGCTGAGATTACCAAAGAAACCCTCTTTGGTGGCTTGTATCAGAAAGTGGTCATACATAAGCAGTAAGCAATCTGCTAGAAGGAATTGGCTCCATCACATCTTTGGAACTCATAAATAAAGAAATGGATTGAAGGTCCAAATGCTGCAAACTTGTCTTGGTATTTACCTCGTAGTCGCTGTGATTGTATTTCTAATTTTCTTGGGAATATTTACTGATGCACAATACCTTGACGAAGAGGTAAGGAAAAGTACCTGATTTTGAAAGGAAACTTATGCCTCGAATTCTGATACTGATTGCCATTGTTGCTATTTTGTTGGGCGCATGTGCCTCTGCCGACTCAAAGCGTATCGATGTTCTGGTGTTCAAATCCCCTACCTGAGGCTGCTGTGGTGACTGGGTTCAATATCTGGAAGATAACGGCTTTGATGCAACTGTTGAAAATGTGCAGGATATGAGCATCATCAAAATTCGTTATCAAGTTCCTCCTGAACTTCAGTCCTGCCACACAGCCATCGTGGATGGCTACGTTATTGAGGGGCACGTTCCTGTCCGGGAGATCAATCGCCTCCTAAGCGAACGACCCGAAATTATCGGGCTTGCTGTTCCGGGGATGCCGGTTGGTTCTCCGGGCATGGAGAATGCTGGCACTTTATCAGAACCCTACCATGTCATAGCGTTCTACGTTAATGGCCAGCAGGAAGTTTTCGCTAGCTACCCAAGATGAATATGCCTAAATTGGTCTAAATTGTCCATACCTTGACAAAATTTCCAATTGGAGTATAGTATTAAAGTAAGATTAATTTCCCTAACTACCAGCATATTTTTTAGCGTAAGCCCAAACCCACTGTATCACTTATTCGACTTTATGCAAGGAGAAGGCAAAATGTCGCTAAAGAAAGTTTTTATCCTAACAGGTTTGCTGCTGCTCGGTGTCGCTCTCCTAATGGCATGTGGGGGAAACCAAGTTACCGAAACGCCCCCACCCACTGGGGAACCAACTCAAGCTCCCATTGTGCCCGATACACCTTATCTTGCAGATTGGCAGAGTTCAGCTCATGCTGCTGTGAACACTGAGCCATTCCGACATTGGGATACAGAAGATCCGGCTGAGGTTCCTACGACGTGTGCGCGATGTCATACCAGCGCAGGTTATCAGGATCATATCGGCGCGGACGGCACTGAAGCTGGTAGTGTGGAAGCAGCCGTCCCCGCGACGGCGTCACAGGGCATCCAGTGCATGGCTTGCCATAACCCAGTTACATTTACAAAGACTACGGTGACTTTCCCATCTGGTGTTGAGATCACAGCCGGTGATGATGTGCGTTGCATGGAATGTCATCAGGGACGTGAATCGAAAGTCACCGTAGATGCCCAGATCGAAAGATTTGCGGTCACAGATCTGGATGCTGTCGTTGCACCCATCAAAGATGATCAGGGCAATGATGTGAACTTTGGTTTCCGTAACATTCATTACTATGCTGCAGCTGCAACACTCTATGGCGGTAAGACTCTGGGTGGCTATCAATACGAAGGCCTCTCATACGATTCGAAGAATACGCATGTCCGGGGTTACGACTCATGTATCGGCTGTCACAATCCGCACACACTCCAGGTGAAAGTTAACGAGTGTGCCGGTTGCCACGAAAATGTCGCTACAGTGGATGACTTGAAATCCATTCGCATGGTAAGTTCTGCCCACGATTATGATGGTGATGGCAATGTGGAAGAAGGCATGTTCTATGAAATTCAGGGTCTTCAGGAAATTCTGTATGCCGAAATCCAGAAGTATGCTGCCGATAAAACCGGCACGGCAATTGTTTATGACCCTGCCGCCCATCCATATTGGTTCGCAGATAAAGATGGTGATGGATCGCCAGATCAAGGTGATAGTGGCGCAGTTCGCTTCAACACATGGACTGCCCGCCTGCTGAAGGCTGCCTATAACTACCAGGTCTCGTTGAAAGACCCCGGCGCGTTCGCGCATGGCAACAAATACATCGTCCAACTGCTCTTTGACTCGATTGCGGATCTCGGTGGCGACACCAGCCAGTTGGCACGTACAGACGCGGCTCACTTTGCTGGCAACACCGAACCATTCCGTCATTGGGATGCTGTCGAAGAAGGGAATGGCATCGTTCCAGCCGGATGTGTGAAATGCCATACTGCGACGGGATTACCGGCATTCTTGAATGGAGGCACGACAGTCGTAACATCTAGTGGCACCACAGCCATTGTGGGAGTTGGATCTATGCCCGCCGGCAATGGGTTTATGTGTACAACATGCCATACGGACCCAGGCGGTGGAGAACGCTATGCTGTCAATTCAGTGATCTTCCCAAGCGGGAAGACAGTCAGTTTTGGCGGCCAGGACGCGGATGGCAACTTCCTGCCAGACGACTCGAATCTCTGCATATCCTGTCATCAGGGACGCGAATCCACTACCAGCATGAACAATTCACTGAGAGGCAAAGAAGCGGATACCATTGATGAAAAAATCCGCTTCAAGAACATCCACTACTTTGCGGCAGGTGCAACAATCTTTGGTGCAGATGTTCAAGGCGCTTACCTGTACGAGGGCAAGGAGTATGTTGGCCAGAATCTGCATGCCAGCGATGAAGGCAAGATGAACAAATGCAAAGATTGCCATGATGTTCATGCCCTGGAACCCAAAGTTGAGGCATGTCAGACCTGTCATGACACGACAGATCCCACCACGATCCGCCGATCTGATGTGGATTATGACGGTGATGGTGATGTGACTGAGGGCATCAAGGGTGAGATCGATACGCTGGCCGAAGCCCTGTATGCGGAGATCCAGAAATATGCGGAAGCGCACGGCGGCTCGATCGAGTACAACACAGTTGCTTATCCATATTTCTTCGGGGCAGATGGCAAAGCCTATGCAGCCTGGACTCCCAATCTAGTTAAAGCTGCCTTCAATTACCAGTATATTCATAAGGATCCAGGCATGTATGTTCACAACCCGAAGTTTGTGATGCAGTTCCTGATCGATTCCATCGAATCTTTAGGTGGCGATGTGAGTGTGTATACACGCCCATAGGAGGATGCTTTACGAAAGAAAAGATGGTGGACAGAATGTCTGCCATCTTTTCTTAAACATGCAAAATTGGTAATATTGACTCTATAATCGGAAGATCGAACAAGAAAATTTTGAGAGATAATCGATTGAGGAGAATCCAATGAGACTCAGAAAGCAACTGAGCGCGCCTCCATTCTGGACCGTGGGCCTGCTCCTCGCACTTGGGCTGTTATTCTTCGCCCTGGCCTCATCCACAACCGCCACCCAGGCCGCGCCCGATACATATCAGGGCGAACAGCCATCCAATGATTTCTGCCTGGCATGTCACCAGGAAGAGGGCATAACATTAACGCTCGGAAGTGATTCCCTCCCCGTCACCATTAACCCAACCATATTCGGTCTTTCAGTCCATGCAGAAGAAGGTATCAACTGTGTGGATTGTCACGCCAACATCAGTGAATATCCCCATCCCGACGTGCAAGAGAAAAGTGTCCAGGACTTTTCCCAGGCATTGAACATAACCTGTAAGGATTGCCATGAAGAGCAGTATTCAAATGTTCAGGATAGCGTACATCAAAAGGCGCTGGATGAAGGCAATCAGAATGCACCTCTCTGTTCAGATTGCCACAACCCGCACACGCAGGGCCGTGTCATCGGCACGGAAAGCAAACAGTTAACCATTTCCGCACGCCTCCATATTCCGCAAACATGTGCACAGTGTCATAGTGATAAATATGAACAATACAAGGCCAGTGTACATGGCAAGGCACTCACTGATGAAGGCAATCTGGATGTTCCCACCTGTACAGATTGTCATGGAGTACACAAGATCAGCGATCCGACGACTGCATCCTTCCGTAACAGCACGCCGGCGTTGTGTGCGGACTGTCACACAGACCCAACGATCATGGACAAATATGGAATTTCCACCAACGTGCTGGACACCTATGTAGCTGATTTCCACGGCACTACTGTAAAACTCTTTGCGGAGCAATTTCCCGATCAGCCCACCAACAAGGCAGTATGCACAGACTGTCATGGCGTTCATGATATTTCCAAAGTCGACAATCCGCAAACGGGAATTGCATTGCGCGAAAACCTTTTGGATAAATGTCAACGCTGCCACCCGGATGCCACAGCTAACTTTCCAGGCGCATGGCTAAGCCACTACGAGCCAAGCCCTCAGCATTCTCCAATCGTGTATTACGTCAATCTCTTTTACAAAATTTTCATTCCCGCGGTCATCGGGGGCATGATCTTCTTCATCATCACCGACATTTACAGGCGCAATGTAAATCGCGTAAAAGGAGCCAAGCACTCATGAGCAGCCAGCCCCGTACCTACATTCGCTTTCCACTTTCGCGGCGTATTGAACACATCTTCCTGATGGTCTCTTTCATCACGCTGGCATCGACGGGCCTGCCACAAAAATATCCCAATTCTCCTGTCAGCGTTTTCATCGTGCAGGCTCTGGGTGGCATCGAAAACCTGCGCAGCATCCATCACTTCATGTCCACCCTGGTGATGTTTGCTATTATTTATCACCTGCTCGTTGTTGGATACATGGTCTTTGTCCTACGAACACCCTGGTCCATGATGCTCTCTCTACAGGACATGAAAGACGGTCTGCAGGCACTTCTCTACAATCTCGGATTTGCCAAAACTTATCCCAAAATGGGACGCTACACCTTCGAGGAAAAATTCGAATATTGGGCGTTCGTCTGGGGATATACCATTATGGGGATCACAGGCTTCATTATGTGGAATCCCATTACCGCTACCAGATATTTGCCCGGCGAATTCGTCCCTGCTGCAAAAGCGGCCCATGGCGGTGAAGCCGTACTTGCTGTGCTTGCGATTATCATATGGCACATGTATGGGGTAAATGTCAAGCACGTTAATAGATCCGTGTTTACAGGCAGGATAACAGAAGAGGAAATGGCGCATGAGCACCCTAAGGAACTGGAGGATATCCAGGCAGGTACGGTAAACCGCGGGCCAGACGCCGCCACACTTCGCAAACGTCAAAGGATCTTTTACCCTATCGCTGCGATCTTAACTATTGCCATGCTTGCCGGAGTCTACGGATATATCACCGCTGAAGAAACCGCGCTGACAACCATCCCGCCGATTTCAACGACCGTGGAAAGTCCGTTGCCGACTCCGCAACCTTAGAGATGGTATCTCTTGTGATATGATTCCAACAAGAAAAAAATATGACCCTTTTATGCCAAAAGGCATATTTGGATGTTTCGCTAATGACTCGGAAATCTTTCTTCTCAGTCACCCTTAATCTCGCCATGTACAATACAGTTGCTCGTATTTAGCATTGGAGTTAATTATGAAAATCAATAAATTTGTCATTGGCGGCGTAATGATTTTAGGCGCAGTCGTTTTTCTGATCTGGACCGCCACGGCCACAAACCTGGAATTCTTTATGACGGTTGATGAACTCAATGCCAAAGGGCAAAATATTGTGGACAAGAATCTGCGCGTCTCTGGCGCGGTGATCGGCGACTCGATCCAATACGACGCCCAAAGCCTGACTCTGACCTTCGAAGTTGCCCATGTTCCCGCTGATTCCCCAGACATTGCAACGGAGGGCGGTCTCGCTGAAGCCCTGCATCAGGCTGTGACGGATCCGGCCCGCGCTCGTATGAAAGTGGTATACGTCGGCGTCAAGCCAGATCTGCTGCGTAATGAAGCGCAGGCTATTATGACGGGTCATCTCGGAACAGATAGCGTCTTCCATGCCGAGGAGCTTTTACTCAAATGCCCAACGCGCTACGAAGAAGCCATACCCGAGCAGGCAGGTTAAAAAACGTCTGTCATTGCGAGGACGCTTCGCGGTTCTTCCCGACGACACTTGCACCGCACTGCCTGCCCGAAGGGCGTGGTGCAGTGCAGGTGAGCAATCTCCTCAAGATGAGGGGACTGCTTCACAACCGGCGCTCGCGTGACATAATGAGGAGATTCCATTGATCGCTAATTTCGGATTTGGGGTGATGACGGTTACATTTCTGGTGACGCTGTACAGCGTCTTCGCGGCGATCTATGGCGAAAGCAGGAAGATCCCTGCAATGGTGGAGAGCGCCCGCCGCGCGATGTTGCTCACCTGGCCACTGCTCTCTTTGACGGCAGGCGTTTTGATTTATCTGTTGGTCAACAATCATTTTGAAGTTCAATTCGTTTATGAAGTAACCAGCCGTTCCATGCCAACCTACCTCAAGGTGACCGCCTGGTGGGGCGGACAAGCTGGCTCGCTCCTGTTCTGGTCATGGTTAATGTCGGCTTTCGTATCGCTGGTCACCCTCCGCAAATGGGAGCGCGACCGCGAGTTCCTGCCGTGGGTTATCGCGGTGGCATGCATCACAATGGCATTCTTTATCGGGCTGAACGTCTTCTTCGAGAATCCGTTTGCTCAACTGTATCAAACGTCAGCGGGGGTTGAACCGCACACCTTCCAGCCAGCCGAAAGTATCCTCTTCACTCCACCAGACGGGCGAGGATTAAATCCGCTGCTTCGCCACCCTGGCATGGTCATCCATCCACCCATGCTTTATCTTGGCTTTGTCTCTTTTGTGATCCCGTATGCGTTCGCAATGGCCGCACTGATCACCGGCCGCACCGATGACCGTTGGATCCGCCTGACGCGCCGCTGGACGTTATGGGCCTGGCTGTTCCTGTCATTTGGACTCGTGCTCGGCGGACGCTGGGC
>JAXIPJ010000314.1:0-39737 GCA_045402985.1 Anaerolineales bacterium | reverse complement strand
AGGTCGGCGAAGCTTCGCTCATGGCCATACAGACTCCTGGTCATACTGTGGAAAGCATGTCCTATCTTCTGGATCGGAAGGCTTTATTCACCGGTGACACTCTTTTCTTGCAGGGAGTTGGACGCCCGGATCTACATGCTAGTACGGAGGAAACGCGCTCACATGCTCAACTGCTTCACCACTCGCTACATCATCACTTGTTGTTGTTCCCGGCGCGTACACTTGTCCTGCCAGGCCACACCAATACTCCTACACAGTTCGACAAAATTCCATTGACAGCCACACTTGGTGATTTGCGGAATAAGGTGGAACTGCTTCGGCTGTCAGAACCGGAATTTGTTGAGAAATTAGTAGCTCGAATCCCTCCAGTACCACCGAATCATGAGCGCATTATTGAACTCAATGAGGCTGGCCGTTTGATCGAGAACCCTATTGAATTGGAAGCTGGAGCAAATAACTGTGCAATCTCGTAAGGCAAACGCTCAGATTACTTCCACTCCAATTTCAGCACCCGATCCACTCAGGCTTGGATTGCTGGCAAACTGGCAGCAGTTCACACTGCTTGTTATTGTCAATGCGTTTGTGGGCGCAATGGTGGGTCTGGAGCGCACCGTTGTCCCTCTTATAGCTCAGGCCGACTTCGGCCTTACTTCAAAATCACTCACGCTTTCATTTATCATCAGCTTTGGAATCGTCAAAGCGCTCGCCAACTTATTCGCCGGGCGCTTTTCTGATCGGATCGGGCGCAAGCAAATCCTGGTGGCAGGCTGGTTGTTCGCGTTACCTGTTCCCTTCCTGATCATATTTGCGCCAAATTGGGAGTGGATTGTGCTCGCGAATCTACTGTTGGGTGTTAACCAAGGATTGTGCTGGTCGACCACAGTAATCATGAAGATCGATCTTGTTGGACCAAAACAGCGTGGGTTGACTATGGGCTTGAATGAGTTCGCAGGATATTTGGCACTCTCGCTCTCAGCACTGGCAACCGGTTACTTGGCATCCATGTATGGACTTCGACCTGCGCCATTCCTGCCTGGTATCGCTTTTTCGTTATTGGGACTTATCCTATCGGCGTTTTTTGTGCAGGAGACACACGCGCATGCAAAGCAGGAAGCGCTGGCTTCAACGCAACATTCATCTGCCCACCCTTCAGGCTTGGCACCGAAACCATCCTTTGGGGAGATATTCTGGTTGACCAGTTGGAAAAACAAAACGCTATTTTCAGTGAGCCAAGCCGGGATGGTCAACAACATCAATGATGGCATGGTATGGGGATTAGTGCCCATTCTGCTGATTGGCGCGGGCTTATCTGTGAAACAGATCGCCTTGATCGCGGCTGTTTATCCTGGCGTATGGAGCATAAGCCAACTCCTCACTGGCGCATTAAGTGACCGATGGGGCCGCAAATGGATGATCGCTGCTGGTATGTGGACACAGTCAATAGGCATCGCGTTGTTTGTGATCGCCAGTGGCTTCCGCGTGTGGCTGGTGGGATCCGTACTGTTAGGGATCGGCACTGCTCTGGTATATCCAACCTTGTTGGCTGCCGTTTCTGATGTTGCCCATCCCGATTGGCGTGCCTCAGCAGTCGGGGTCTACCGGCTTTGGCGCGATGCTGGCTATGCAGTCGGAGCATTGGCTGCGGGCTTGTTGGCGGACGCGTTCGGTGGTTCGACGGCTATTGCAGTCATTGGCGGGCTAACATTCTTGTCGGGTGCTATCGTGGCAGCAGTCATGCGTGAAACGCTTGAATCAATATCCAAGGGGTCCGCACTGGCCCGTGAACAATCCATCAAAAAGGAGACTGCTTCATGACTGAAAACAACAAGACAAACTACTTACTCATCATCAATGGAGGTCAACATGGTAGACCAACTTAAACTCATGTGCATCCTTGCCCACCCGGATGACGAGTCGCTCGGTATGGGCGGCACGCTGGCGAAATATGCTTCCGAAGGAGTCGAGACCTATCTACTCACGGCCACGCGCGGCGAACGCGGCTGGTTCGGTGACGAAAAAGAAAACCCAGGGTTGGAAGCCCTCGGCACATTGCGCGAAGCAGAACTGCTCAACGCCGCGCAGGAACTCGGCATCCGCGAAGTCAAGTTCCTTGATTATATTGACGGCGACCTCGATCAGGCCAATACTGCTGAAGCCACTGCCAAGATTGTTTCTCACCTGCGGCGCATACGTCCACACGTCGTCATTACCTTCGATCCGAACGGCGCGTATGGTCATCCCGATCATATTGCCATTTGTCAGTTCACCACCGCCGCGGTACTCGCCGCCGCTGATCCAAATTATTCCGATACTTCCTCCCCGCATAGCGTTACCAAACTTTATTACATGGCGTGGCCCAAAGGAAAGTTCGACGCGTACGAATCTGTCTTCGGCGAATTGACAATGCACATTGACAACATCACGCGCCGCACCACTCCCTGGCCTGATTGGGCAGTCACCTCCATCATTGACACTGCCGATTACTGGCCCACTGTGTGGAAAGCTGTCTCAGCCCATAAGACTCAACTCGTTGCTTACGGTCAGCTTGAACATCTCTCGCCCGAACATCACAAGGCGCTGTGGGGATCGCAGGAATATTATCGCGCTCTGAGTCTTGTCAATGGTGGGCGCGCTAGAGAAAGAGATTTATTCGTTGGACTTCGCCAGGAGGTAATATGAATAAGAAGCGCACTGCGCCGATCGAAATGAAAGCGGATGACTTCCGCGCCATCGGTCATCATCTCGTGGATCGTATTGCGGATTTTTTGGATTCCCTCCCAACGCATCCTGTCACCACTGGAGAATCACCATCTGAGATTCGCGAGCTGCTGGACGCTTCCCGCTTTCTCCCGGATCTCGGGATTGATCCCGCTCAGTTAATGGATCTCGCCTCTGATCTTTTATTCAATCACTCGCTTTTCAACAGTCATCCGCGCTTCTGGGGTTACATCACCGCCCCCGCCGCACCGATTGGGATCCTCGGCGACTTTCTGGCTTCAGCAGTCAATCAAAACACCGGCGCGTGGTTCCTCTCACCGATGGCAAGCGAGATCGAAGCACAGACCATCCGCTGGATCGCGGAACTGCTCGGTTATCCAACCACGTGCGGCGGGATTCTGGTCAGCGGCGGCAATATGGCGAACATCATCTGCTTCCTGGCTGCGCGTCAAGCCAAAGCAGGCTGGGATGTGCGCGCAGCGGGTCTACAGGGCAGCGAAGCACAGCGGTTACGCGTCTACTGCTCAAAGGAGACTCACACCTGGGTTCAAAAAGCCGCCGATATGTCTGGGATTGGAACCGACAATGTCCGCTGGATTCCAACGCGAAAAGATTTGAGCATGGACACTGTCCAATTGCAGAATCAAATTCGGGTGGATAAAGAAGCGGGTGATCGTCCGTTTATGGTGATCGGAACGGGAGGTTCTGTCAGCACAGGTGCGATTGACAACCTGCCTGAAATCGCAAAGCTCTGCCGCGAGGAAGACTTGTGGTTCCATGTGGATGGCGCGTACGGCGGCTTCGCAGCAATGCTGCCCGATGCATCATCCGATCTGCACGCGTTGAGAGAAGCGGATTCGGTGGCAGTGGATCCACACAAGTGGCTATACGCGCCACTCGAGGCAGGCTGTGCGCTCGTGCGCGATCCCGAAAAGTTGCGCGAAGCGTTTGCCTATCATCCGCCGTATTATCACTTTGGCGTGGAGGCGATCAACTATCTCGATTATGGTCCGCAGAATTCGCGCGGCTTCCGGGCGCTCAAAGTCTGGCTGGCGCTGCAACAGGTTGGACGTAAGGGATATGAGCAAATGCTCAGCGATGATATTCGACTAGCGAAAGAGCTTTATGAACTTGTTGCGAAACAACCCGAACTGCAAGCTTTCACACATTCATTGAGTATCACGACATTTCGCTATATCCCATCTGATTTGATATCGGGTTCTGAGAAAATAGAAGAATATCTGAACCAATTGAACACCGAATTACTCACACGTTTGCAAAACAGCGGAGAGGCGTATATCTCGAATGCAGTGATTGATGGGAAGTTTGCCTTGCGCGCCTGCATCGTCAACTTCCGCACATCGCTGGCTGATATTGAGACACTGCCTGAAATTGTGTTGCGCATCGGTCGCAAGGTGGATAAGGAATTGAGACCCGAAGGACTTCACATCAAAGGTTGAGATACACATGGACTACGATGTAATCATCGTCGGTGCGCGAGTCGCAGGATCGGCGCTTGCCGCGTTGCTCGGTGAGCAGGGACACCGCGTACTATTACTGGATAAAGCGCATTTCCCCAGCGACATGCTCTCCACACATTTCTTTCGCGCACCCGCCCTGCGCGTCTTTGAAAGGCTAGGCGTGCTGGATGAAGTGAAGTCTGCCGCGCCGCCTCTGACAGTACTGTGGAACTATATTGACGGTCACGTTCTCAGCGATCCAATCGAAGCGTCCGAAGAGCATCTACGCTATTTCCTGTGCGAGCGGCGCATCACCCTGGATTGGATTCTTTTTCAACGCGTAGAACGCGAACCGAATGTCGAAGTCCATCAGGATGCGCAAGTCAGAGAGTTGATCCAACTCGATGGACGCGTGGCAGGCGTCCGTTGGAACGAAGCCGATGGGATGAACGAAGCGAGCGCGCGGGTTGTAATCGGCGCGGACGGTTTTTACTCCTCGCTCGCCAAATCCCTCGACCCAGTCTACGAGACTCAATTCCCCGTGCGCCGTTGCATGTACTACACCTACTTTCAAGGCATCGAGCCGCTCGATGAAGCCTCATTCGCCGAACATCATTTTGTGGGCGATACGCTGACCTACGTCTTCCCCACCGACGCGAACCTCACACTGGTCGCGGTTACTGTGCCGATCAGCGAATTTGCTTCGTTCAAAAAGGAACCGCTGAAACGATTGCGAGCACATCTTGATTCGCTCCCGCTGCTTGCCCCGCGGCTTCGTCATGCTGAGATTGCCGGGGATGTCAAAGGTGCGGGCAATATTCCCTGTTACCAACGCGTGCCGTATGGATCAGGCTGGGCGCTAGTCGGCGACGCGCAACAGGTTATGGATCCGTGGAGCGGGATGGGGATTGACCACGCCACAACCCACGCGTCCCTGCTGGCGGATTCGCTCCACCGCTTCCTGACGGAGGGCGCAGCCTGGGAGGCTTCCATGAGTGACTACTACTCACAGGCGCGCCAGTGGAGCGAAAAGACCTACCGCCGTACATCCACCTACGCCGCCGACCTCCGCCCAATGACCCGCGCAGCACTTGCGCGGCGGGGCATGGGAAATCACTGATTTTGTTTCCTACTGTACAGAAATGTCCACATCTCGTCGTAGCGGATGGTCTTCGTAGATAAGCCGGTCAGGTCAGCAAATTCCTGTGTTTTCATGGTACCAACTCTACATTAATATACACCTTCCAGTAACTGGCATGTCAGGGTCGCTTTTTCGCTGATCGTAAATATAATAGGGGTATATTCTTTATCGACAAGTAACACCTCCGGAAGAGGTTTGCTACGCAGAGAAGAATTGCGTTGAATTAGACTGGCAATTGGACATGATGCGATGATCCTTGCACCCAACGAATTGACTAAATTACTGCTTGAGTTCATATGAGCCATTTCCTGCATACGAGATTTATAGCCTTGAGTATTTGACAATCCGACTCATGGAAGGAAAATCAAATGACAATTAGCGTAGACCCTGAAAACAACGAAATGCGCGCCCTGTTCCATCTGGTGGATTTTTACGGTTTGCGCGTACTGGAAATTGGGTGCGGCGATGGACGCCTGACCTGGCGTTATGCAGGCAAGGCAGCGCATGTCATAGCTATTGATCCGTTTGAGAACAGCATTGTGCGGGCAAAGGAAAACAGGCCGGATAATCTAAAGAATCGCGTCGAGTTTCGTCACATCGCGTTTGAAGATTTCGCCGCCGCGAGTAAAGCATCATTGTTCGATATAGCTATCTTATCCTGGTCGCTGTGTTGAATGGAAGTGGAGGGCATGGTTCATGCCCTTAAAGAGATCAAGCGCCTGTTAAAACCCGATGGTTTCCTGGTGGACATCCATCCGATCCGCGAAGAGCCGCTCATCCAAATTTATCAGAGGGAAAACCTTCTGTTTTCTGAATCTGACCCAGGCTACGATTACGATGAGAGTTTACAACACGCTGATGAGGCGCTCGAAGCGGTCGTTCGACGCGGTTTGTTTCTTATCGAGGGCAAAGCTGAATTTGAGCTTGTTACGCATGCATCATCCGTTGCTGAAATGCGGGACTACTGGGCGAAGTATGGCGCCTACGACGAAGAACCTAAAGACGATGCTATAACCACGCGCCAAAATGATATGTATGACAGAGTCAATGAAATCATGCAGAGGGTGCCAGGAGAGGAGATCACATATCACGAAAGGGCACGCATCACGCGATTGAAACCTGTCGTACAATGGGGCATCCCATCCATGCTGCACACCCCACGTGGAACCTTGAAGGCGAGCAGTCACTCGCCTCACGACGGCAAATGTTAGGAAGAGCTAAAAGCGCAACGCTGGTGCATGTCTTCCATTTTCCATTTCCGGAACTTGGATATATGATCCCGGAAGTAGATGGCTGCCGCTGGCAGGCGTTACAGGAACGCATTAATTAATTCTATGAATCATATTCCATCCGGCACCGTCACCTTCCTCTTCACGGACATCGAAGGTAGTACCAAACTCGCGCAGCAATTTCCCGATGCGATGCCTGCCCTGCTCGCGCGGCACCACGAAATATTGCATCGATTCATTCAGGCTCATAATGGCTATGTCTTCCAGATCGTCGGCGATTCTTTTTCTGCCGCGTTCCATTCTGCCAGCGACGCGTTGAATGCCGCGTTGGAGGCGCAACGATTCCTGCATCACGAAGCTTGGACTCCCGCGCCCGTCACCGTCCGCATGGGGATTCATACAGGCGAAGCGCAACTAAATGCTGACAATCTATATTCAGGCTACACAACCCTGGCATGCACCCAGCGCATCATGTCCGTAGGGCATGGCGGGCAGGTGTTGGTTTCCAATGCAACGCAACAACTTATCCGCGATGGTTTGCCCGATGGATTAACTCTTCGCGATATGGGCGAATGCCGTCTCAAGGATTTGATTCGCCCCGAACATCTTTATCAACTTGTCATCCCAAATCTTCCCGCTGATTTCCCTCCGCTCAAAACATTGGATGTCTATCGCCACAACCTGCCAACCCAATTGACCAGTTTTATCGGACGCGAGCGTGAGATTCGTGAAATTAACAGGCTCATCAATGAACATCGCGTTGTAACTCTTACGGGGTCTGGTGGCGCGGGCAAGACTCGTTTGAGTCTGCAAGTGGGCGCGGAATCTGTGGAGCAATCCCCAAATGGCGTTTGGTTTGTAGAATTGGCATCGCTCACCGAGTCATCGTTGATCGTTGGTGCAATCATGTCGGCGCTGGGCTGGCATGAGAAGGACAACGACATTCATGCACTTACAAAATATATCGGGAGTCAATCGCTGCTGTTGATTCTCGATAATTGCGAACATCTCATCGAAGCCTGTGCGCGCCTCACGGAAAACTTAATCCAAGCCTGCCCGAAACTGCGCGTGCTGGCATCCAGCCGCGAAGCGTTTGGCATCGCGGGCGAGCAACCGTATCGCGTGCCATCTCTGCCATTCCCCGACCCAAAACACTTGCCAGCGTTGGATGAAATCGCGACAAGTGAATCGGTGCGACTATTCATCGAGCGCGTCAAGACGTTCGTCCCATCATTCACGTTGACGGAAAAGAACGCGTCCTCTGTCGCCCAAATCTGTTGTCGTCTCGACGGCATTCCCCTCGCCATCGAGTTAGCCGCGGCGCGCGTGAAGGTCATGTCTGTTGAGCAGATGGCATCACGACTCGGAGATATCTTCAACTTATTGACAAGCGGAAGTCGCACCGCCCTGCCGCGTCAACAGACTCTGCGTGCGCTGATCGAGTGGAGTTACGACCTGCTCTCCAACTCGGAGAAGAGCCTCTTCCGCGGGCTGGCGGCGTTTTCAGGCGGCTGGTCGCTTGAGGCGGCAGAATCAGTTTGCAGCGTGGAACAAAGCGGCGCCTCCATCCTTGATGATTTGGCGCGCCTGGTGGATAAGTCGTTGATCGTCAAAGAGGAACTTGACGGCGCAGCGCGCTTCCACATGCTCGAGACGATCCGCCAGTATGCCGAGTTCAAGATGTTTGCGTCCGAAGAGGTGGACGATGTGAAGAACCGTCATCGCGACTGGTTTATGCAGTTGGCGGAATCCGCCGAACCGAAACTGCGCACAGGCGAACAATTGACGTGGCTCAACCAGTTAGAGTTGGAGCATGACAATCTGCGCGCCGCGATGAATTGGTCTATCGAACAAAAACATATCGAGCAGGCGTTACGCATCCCGTCTGCGCTGACGTACTTTTGGGAGATTCATGGACATGAAGAGGAGGGACGCAATTGGTTCAAGCAAGCGCTGGCAATAGACGAGGATGCGAAAAAGAAATATCCGTTTGCATGGGCAAACGCCGTGCATGGCTTTGCCGCACTTTCGGCGTATACCCCACAGTTTCAGACCCATCACCCTGAAATGGAAGATGTATTGAAAATCTTCCGCGCACGTGGGGATGATTTCAGGGTCGGGCATACACTGTATCATCTGGCATATTTTCCGCATTTCGTAGGGGAACTGGATACTGCAAAAGCAAGATATGAAGAAAGCCTCGGCGTATACAAAAAAATCAATAACGAATGGGGCGCGGGAGAGTGCCTGCATTGTATCGCACACATTGAGGAAGTGCAGGGCAATACGGAAAAAGCTCATGCGCTGTACAGCCGAAGCCTGGAAGAGCTTCAGCCGATTGGCGACCGTTACAGTTTATTTCACCCGCTGGGGGATACTGCCCTCATCGCGCTCAACAAAGGCGAACTGAACACAGCCAAAACGATTTATGAAGATAGTATTCAGGCATTTGAGGAATTAAAAAATCGCGAATGGACGTCGATTAGTATCAACCGTCTTACCGAGGTTCTTTATGAACAAGGTGAATACGAAAACGCCCGAAAAGTGAATCAGCGTAACCTAGACGTCCAGAGAGAAACGAACAACCTGGATCAATTAAGCTGGAGTATTGAGCTAAAAGGAAGGATAGAACTGGCTGAGGGAAATCTATCCTCGGCGCATCAACTCCTGGGTGAGGCGCTTGCAATTTCAGAGAAAACCAATAACCAATTTAGTGTGGGGTTCTTGAAGACAGCCCTTGGGCTGATTGACTGCTATGAGAGAAATTACGCCCGTGGCAAGGAATTAATTGAAATTGGAATTGAAAAAGTACGGAAAGAATATGCTTCCAAAGCTTCAGCACTTCTCACCTATCGAAGTTACGCGCTCTGGTTGGAAAAAGACCTGCCAGGCGCGGCTCGCTCCTATTGTGACACCATCAAGGAACTGCAAAAAAATTATTTCTTTATCCGCATCCCCGAATGTCTGGAGGGATTGGGAAAGATTGCCGCCACGCAAAATGATTTCGAACGCGCCGCGCGCCTCTTCGGCGCGGCGGAGGCGATGCGCGAGAAAATGGGCACGCCTATCCCGCCCGTCCAGCGCGGAGATTATGAGAACAAAGTCTCTGAGCTGCGTGCAGGGATGGGTGACGTTGAGTTCAAAAGAACCTGGGATGAGGGTCGCGCAATGTCAAAAGATGAAGTAACCCAGTATGCAGTAGTTGAAGATTGATATTCGAAAATCCCTGCTCGCGGCTTTCAATCATGGCGCGCAGGCAATATGAAATTTCGCCGATACTATCATCTCAAGAACACAAATGAAAACCCCCCGCCGCAAGAGGACGGGGTATCGGTTCGCTAAGTCACAAAAGTCTTGTTGAACCATTGCGTATCCGTGAAGATATGATATTTTTGACTCGGCTACATATGAGAACAAAAACAACTTGATGGGACCATCAAGTTGTCTATACGGGCGGTCCAGACGGGATTCGAACCCGCGATTTAGGAACAAATCCCATTGTTCCGATTATTCGTCTGTTCTATCAAAGTATATCCAAAGATCAGATAAAACTGATTTATAAATCAGGTATAATGATCCATCATATGATCAGATTGTCCTTGCGTACTGTAATGAAAGATGCCATCCTTTATGATGCGATGCGACGGGATATCACCACTGCCCGGCGTGTTGTTTTACTGGAGATTCTCTGGAATGAACGGTACCTCACGCGGGCCTATCTCATCGCCAGAGTTGAACTTCGACTGGGAAGAGATTGCTTCGGATCCTCTGCTTGGCAGGACACTTTCTATCGCGATTTGCGTATCGTGAAGCAGGCATTTGAAGCTGCGGGCTATCGATTGCTATACAGCCGAAAAAGACAACAGCCTGGCTATTATCTAGATGGGCAACCGGCGTTGTCGGCTGAATTCAAACAAATGTTGAAAAGCAGCGCGGCTGAAGTAGACCAGCGTCAGATCGACATTTATCGCAAGCTATCCTTTGCGGAACGCTTTTACCAGGCGTATGGTTTAAAAACCTCAACCGAAGAAAATAGGAAAGGGTATCTGGGTTTTCCCACCATTTATGAGCAGAAAAGGAAGCACACAATGCTGGAGATCTGGCGTGTTATTCTGAACAGGCGTTTTTCAGTACAAAGGAATGACCAGGAGTGCCCGTTTTCTGGAGTAAATCACTTTGGATGAGGTTTTTACAGGGTACGGGGTTGGCAGCTGCCATTAGGGCAAAGGAACCTCCCACACATGTGCCGATCAGGCCGCTTCTGGCGGGATCAACAAATGGTTGTTCAGTTAGCCATTGATATGCCAAACAGATATTCTCAACATCCTCCGGGTCGAGGCGAAAGTCCCGCATCGCGGGCGACCAGTATAGGAGCGTCGCGAAACCGGCACGAGCCAGCGCTTTGCCTAAGACGGGGACCTGTGGATGGTCGACACCGAAAGGAACGACACCGAGGCACACTACAATACCGGGGTGTGGACCGTCGGCAGACGGTAGATAGAGATCACCCTCGGCTTGACCAGAATGTGTCGGATACTTCACCTTCTGAACCACTGGTGGCTCCGTCACCCAATCAATAGGTTCGGATGGCAGCATCGGAAAGACTTTGAGGAAGAAGATCGTGGCTTTGGTCACAGTGCGAATCGGCCGCGTCACACGATTGAAGACACGCACCACGTTTGGTACCTGGCGATCAATCTTGGTTGATAAAACTCTTGGCGCAGATGAAGATGTAGCCATATGCAATCTCCTGGTCACGGACCACGAAATTTCCGAACGATCGGTCAAAGCATCACTTTGATTGCGTGCCTACTAGTTGACGCTATGAAAACCAAAGCTGCGGCACATCATCCGCATAAGTGCGTGAGGGAAATCTGGCTTCAGAAATTGATTCGGGCATGACCCTGGAATAACTGAGATGCCGTTGACTTTACACATTTCCACGGCAGACGATGAAACACTAGTCATACTTGCCACCAAACCCGGTTTTGTTCCCAACATGCAGTGCATCCAAACATGTTTGACGCCAAGGTCTACGCATTGTTGGACGATTTGGTCCGCTACGTTCGGGCCTGTAAGAATGAAGACCGCATCTGGCTTTTCGGGGATGGATTTGAGGTCCGGATAACACGTTGCACCATCGTAAAAAGTAATGCGTGGATTTACTGCGTAGACCTGATAGCCATTCTCTTTGAGTTTCTTGTAAGCCAGGTTGCAGCCCGTCTCGCGCTGATCCGATACACCGACCACGGCGATCTTTTTCTGTGCGAGAAAATCCTCTACGAGAGTATCTAGATTAGACATATGAACTCCTTTCCATTATTCGACCTGAGCGAGTGCCGTCAATAACAAAACCAGCATGCCCGAAATTGCCATCAGGTTTGCATATAAGCGAAAGCGGAGCAAAGCCTGCTCGGCTCCGTTGTTCGATTGCATCATTGGTCCCACGCGTAAAATAGCATTGAACCAAAACCCCATTCCAATCATCCCTAAGATTAGCAAATGTTTGATTAGCATCAAGATTCCCCAAACATTTCCGAAGTCGGCAAATCCTAAGTAATTTGGATCAGCAAAAGTGAGATAGGTGCCAGTGAAAGCGAATATCAATAGGGAGACATACATCCAAGGTCTGCTGCGCTTCGAGATTTCGCGGAGGATTGTGGCTTTCTCGTTCTTCAGGACTGGAAGGTAAAGAAGCGAAAGCAGAAGGTAATGTCCAATAAAGACTATCGTGCTTATGCTGTGCAACCAGATAGAAAAAGCAATCAGAATCGATGACATCGTTACCTGCCTTTGGGGGCTGAGCCCACCATCGCTAAATGCATCTGGCGTGAGAACGCAACTTCAAGTTGAAGCATCCTACTGCTGATGACAAACAACCAAAGGATGAATGTACCAATTGTGACGCGTTCAATGAGTCCGAACAGCGGATGGTGATTCGCCATCGCGGCAGCTGACAGCCCTCCTGAAATGAATATGATCGCGACACTGATCCAGGAATATGTAACGTAATGTTTCAAAGTAGAGAAATTCCTGAACCAAAAGGCCAAAAACACGATGCCGACCATCGTTCCCAACGATGCGACTCCTGCCATAATCAAATGCATCGTTCCTGCAAAAGTTGCAGGTGTTCCTCCGGGATCCTGCGGGAAAGCTAGTTCCATAGATATTCCTGCCAATCCGACGAGAATCAGGGCCCAGGAGCCGATGTAACCGCTTCGCTGACCACGGGATCGATCTTTCGCTTCGAGAAATACGCCAATTCCAAATGCGACTAATAGCAAGTTATAGATTAGAAACAACGAACTTAGCAGGGATCTGTTTGGTGCGCTATCTGCAACCAACTCACTAATCGCATCTGAGATGTGACTATAACCAGGTCTGATCAAGGCGCCGAGAATGACTGTACCCACATAAATTACCGTGGCGGTGGTTCCACAAAGCATGAGCATTTTTTTCATACGGAGAAGCCTCCTTAATCCAAGTGTAGAAGAGGTTCCAAAAAGACTCCCCTGTCAATAGGGGAGTCTCTCGCTAGTCAAGTGGATAGGTGGTTCAAGCTGGAACTACAATATATCCGCTTGCCACTAAAAACCCCATGACTGACATCAGTATCATCAGGACAAAAACAGTGCCTAACAACCAGTGCATCCAGCGCTTCTCAGGATGATTCATCCAGTAAAAGAGAAGCGCAGAAAAGAGGAAGGATTGGGTTAAGATTTCCAACATGCCACCGGAGAATTGTTCAGCGAGTGGTAACGTGGTATAGATGATGCCTTCGACAGAACCAGATGAGGGACCAAATGTGGAGAAGATTCCCAGCGAAACCAGCAGCCACCATGTCACTAGCCAGCCATTCTGTCTCCAAAACAAAATCTCACGCAATGGGTAAAAGGCCAACGCAAACAGAATGCCACGGATTGGTTGCAGTGCAGGTCCAAGCGCGACGATTGGATCGTCAGTCTGCCGCATGAAGGTGCGTACATCAGCTTCTGCAAACTGAGTGGCGTAATCGAAGATGTTTAATGCTACTAGCCCAACGACGAAATAAGTGAGCGTATGGGCCACAATAGCTTTGAGAGTCAAGCCCAATAACGTGATCTGATTCTCTTTCATGAGGAGTCCTTTCAATTCCTAATACGAAGTTCATCGATGATCCGTTGAGCAGACAGACGGCCTGACACAAGGGCTGTTGGAATGCCTGTTCCAGGGTGCGTACTTGCGCCGACGAAATAGAGATTATGATAGTGCGAATGCCGGTTGTGAGGGCGGAAGTAAGCCAATTGAGTCAGGTTGTGCGAAAGTCCGTGTGTGGAGCCTTTCATCAGGTTATATCGTTTGAGCCATGATAGGGGTGTAGAGGTGACTTCAAACTTGAGGTGTGATTCCAGGTCGGTGATACCCAGCGATCTCAAACGGCGAAGGACATGCCGGCGCGCACAATCTCGGATCTCTGCCCAATCCCGTGGGCTTTTTTCACTTAAGTGTCCGACAGGCACAATCGCAATCAAGGTATCCTGTCCTTCGGGGGCCATGGAAGAATCCAGCCTCGCCGGGGCGTGCAGATAAAGACAAGGGTTGGCCGGCAGGTCCAGATCCTCAACAATGCTTTCGAAATTTTCGCGGTAATCGTCTGCCAGAAAGAGCGTGTGAGGGTGCAACTGCTCATAACTTTTGTCTACACCCCAGAAGAAGCTGATCACCGAGCAGGAATATTTTTTATGCGCCAGCCGTTCGGATTCGCCATCCTGGGGGAGCAAATGCTGATAGACGTATGGGAGGTCCGCATTAGCTAACACTACATCCGATTGTATGTGACGTCCATCCGTCAGAACTACGCCTCGGACTTGATTTCCATTTACTTCGATTTGGTCTACAGCTGCGCCAAACTCGAACTCTACGCCCGCATCGTTAGCCAGCTCCATCAGCGCTTGCACAATGGAATACATCCCTCCTTTGGGATACCAAACGCCGTCCGCCAGTTCGGTGTACGACATCATCGAAAATGTGGCTGGAGCTTCAAAGGGACTCAACCCCATGTAAACATCCTGAAATGTGAATGCTGCCTTGAGGCGCGGACTTTGAAAGTATGAATCCATGTTCTGGTAATGATTAACGAAGGGCTTTATCTCAAACAATATTGGCAGGTTGTTCAAATTAAAGAAATCAAATGGTGTACGGAAATCATGGTTGACCAGTTTCTCTATTCCCAGGTCGTAATGTCGGTGACCTTCATCCATATAATTTAGAAAACCCGAGAAACTGCCGGTCTCAATATCCTCCAATTGCTGCTGCATGGTTTTCATATCAGAGGTCAGATCTAGGTGCTTCCCATCATCGAAGATCAAATGATAGGTGGGTTCAACGCGTTGGAGATGAAGCATTTCATGCAACGAAACTCCCATTGCCTCGAACTCTGCTTTATATAATTTAGGCATAATGAGCAGAGTAGGTCCTGTGTCGAAATAATGCCCATCACGGCTGAAGCGGTTACACCGTCCGCCCGGGCGCGGATTCTTCTCGAATACGGTGACCTTTAGCCCATCATAGGCCAGATGGATCGCAGCCGCGATTCCACCAACCCCAGCGCCAATAACAACAACAGATTTCGGTCTCATGGCTTCCTCCATATTTGTGAATGCACAGGCTGGAAATTCCTCTGCGTTCCTCTCGAGTTAATCATCGATGAAAGAGCAAGTAGCGTCATTCGGCATTTGGTTCTAAAACTCTTCCGTTCACCATACTCAGGGCGCAGCGCGTAATCTTCCCGTTCGATGGTATCCAATAGCCATTCAAAGCGTGCCATATACGCAAAGCCTGCTATCCTGCACCGCGTGTTCTCAACCTGAGCAATGTACTCTTTGCCTGCGTTGAAATAGTTTCGTGCCAACTGGATACGACTTTGCACCCATATACGATACGCCTGGCTTTGAATATCTTGCGGTTTGATGTGACCCACCTCGAGCACCTCACGAGGGACGTTATAGTAACCCATTTGAACATCCTCATATGCATCTCTCAACATGTGGACTATGTGAGCACCAGTCACTGCAAGATAACGGGCTTCATTATGTGGTGAATAGCAATCATGTCCAATAAAATAGTGCATTGCCTCTGTCACCGCGCTTGCAAGCCAGTGAGCATATTGATCCAGCTCCGCCATTGAGATTAAACGGCCACGTCGCCAGGCATCAAATTCCATTACCTTCATCACGTTGCGCAGATAGATCTGCAAGCCGCTGTTATTCTCGTGATCCTGCCGGATCAATTGGACTAGCATGTTTTCTTCCGGCGTTGTGTTTGGTGCTAAGCCGCCACAATAACAATCCTCAAGCAACGCTATTTGCCTTTTGAGGAAGGCGATTCGTTCAGGACCGGATATTAGGTCTGCATCGATAACATCATCCACCCAACGGAAATAAGCATAAGCTCGATAGGCATCTTCTACACGTTCGCGGTCTGCGAGGAATCGGATCGTGTAATAAGCCTGTTTGCTGGCGGCTTTCGTAATCGCTGAGGCGGGAGTTATGATCATTTGATTTATCCTGTCATCCTCTCCGTGATTCGGTATCCAATAGGGGATATGATCTCAGTTTTACCGATTGGTACTTGCAATACCAGGAGTCTACCGTCGGCGAATCGAGTCGCTTGAGTAGTACGGTGAGGACAAACCGGACGCGGTGGGAAGGAAAATTGGCCACAGTTTAGGCAAACTGACCCTACCAAGCGATAGCGTTGGGTTTTCAACCTCCAATGGCGTGGGATTTCCATGGGGCTTCTCCGATGTACGCATCATAATATCGGTAAAAAAAAGAAGCCCCTGTCAATAGGGGAGTCATTAACTGGTCAGGTAGACAGGGAGGCTTGAAAGATCAGAACAGGAAGATATACGAAGGGTTGCACCGTCTCTGTACCCAGATAGATAGACACATAAGTAAATTCGGCATTGCAGTCTGGATCTCATTCAAATGTGGTGTAAACAAATATCCAAACATCTAAACAAAAATTGTTTCTGCCCAAGTTCGAATCCTATCCCAGTCTCGATAGTCGCCTATCTTTGGGCCGGAGTCGCCAGTCCCAATTCTGGCGAGCACGCGGTTGAGCAATGAAAGTTTGGCCGGATTTATCTTGCCAGCAAAGAAGGCTTCATGCACCGGAGTCAGCATTTTCCATACCGGAATCGTATATGCCTTTCGAGCAGCGCGGCTGGCATCGTCATTTCTGGTGTTATATATGTGAACAGTAAAAATGGCAGTCGGGATCTGGCTTAACTTCGTTTGATTGTTCCTGATGAACTCAAGCATCTCTGGCAGCCATCCACCCATGCGTATGGCGCTTCCCATGACTACTGCGTGATATCCTTCTATCTGGGGATTTTCGATGACCGTTTTCCTAACCGGATCAAAACCGCGCGCAGTTAGCACTTTACTGATCGCGTTCGCCACCTCAGCAGTGGAACCTGTGCGAGTGGCATACGTAATAAGAATGCGGTTGCTCATTGGATTCTCCTCTCGCTGCAGATTGGATGTCGCCAAGTGCAATTTGGGTCTTTCCATTTCCAGTTTAATAAGAAATACCAAAAAACTCCCCCAACGTTCGGGAGGTCTTTAACTAGTCAAACGGATAGGTATCACAAAACCTTCTCAAGCTTCTCAACTTCATCGCGCCAACCATAGACATGCTCAAGGTTTTCCTTCAATTTCCCAGCATCCCTTTCATAACCCTTCGCCAGTTCCGCGAGATGCTCATAATAGCCCACCAGTTTTTCAAGCGGCGGATGCGTTATGGTTCCCCCACTGTTCAAGGCAGCCTCCAGCCACTCAAGTAATGACAGCCATTCTTCGACCGGCATACCAGCGGTCTTCTTAAAGTCACGGATCACCCATTGTCGTTCGAACAACGAGCGCCTCTTCCAGTCTTCCGATTGTGTCTTCAATGTAACGCGCACCGCTTCGCACAAAGCCTTAGCCTGCTTCCGTTTGTCAGCATCCATGTCAGCAGATTCGTTTTTCGCATCCTTGCCGCCATAATTGATGTCCGCTGCCTTCAATGCCTGAATTGATGAAAGTTCCTGCCCGCGGAATTTATCAGCAAAAACGACTGATGCAGCAAATCCCGCGCCTGCCTCCTCGGAAGAAAGCATAACATTCTTGTGCAGCGCAAAAAATTCATCCATAGTCAGGCCCGCATAGCGCGCGATTTGTTCTATAGCCTTAGAAGCTGTCTCTGTCAGGACGAGTCCAGGCCCAATCGTATAAGCGATGACATTTGTGCCTTCAATTTCAGCATCCAAAGTGTTTGCCAGGTGCACTTGCGCTGCTTTTAATGATTCATAGGCACCAAGGAGAGCTGTCCCTGTAGAGGAGACACATACAAACACGCCATGATCACGCTTGATCATATCCGGGAGGAAGTACTTCGCCATCAAGACGGGTCCGCGCAAATTGACTCGGTAACTTCGATCCCACGCTTCAATCGGCAGATCTTTGACCTGACCAACGAAGGCGATTGTCGCATTGTTGATGACGGCATCTACTTTGCTGAAGTGAGCCACAGACCTCCTGTAAAGGTTCTCCACGCTTGTTTCGTCGCCCACATTGGTGTGAACGAATAGCACGCGATCGCAGTTAAATTCCTTGGCTAGTGACTCGGCCGCCTTCGATCCGTTTTGCTGGTCGATTTCAGCGATAACGACATTGGCGCCAAGCCAGAGCAGGGCGCGGGCGGCTTCGTAACCAATTCCGCCGCCCGCGCCGGTGACTATTACGGTTTTTCCTCGTAAGACGTTGGGCCGGAGTCCAAGTTGTGAGATTAGCAGTGTCATCGTTGCCTCCATACCTTGCGCATCTATGGTCATATCAAGATATATGATGTTTCTTTTGGTAACGAGCAGCCATCGGTCTGACTTGATACTATTTGCTTATAGCTGAACCGGCTTGTTGCGAAGCAGGTAATAGACCAACAGGCCAATGGGCCAGGTGAACCAGACAATCAATAGCCACAAAGAACCAGTCTTGCCATGTGTATTCGCGTCTTCGTAAACCCAAGCTAGGCTGTAGAGAAACAGGAAGATAAAGACGAAAGCCATAATGCTGTAGCCTATACCTGAAGACATGGAAACCTCTTTTCTTGATCGATTATCACAAGAACATCGTTCTATGATGGATATCATATGCTGGTAATAACAAACCTCACCCTGCCGATAGGGGAGTTTCATGCTGGTCAGATGGACAGGCTAAATTACTTGCAATGTTCACTTATGAATGGCATCTAGTGTCATCGTTTTGACGTGAACGCGGCAGATGATGCGCGTTTCCCGTTCCCATTGTTCGAGCGGATAGACGTAGCCGTAGAATTGGGGATGATGTGTGTATTTGCGAGTGACTCGATCTAATTGCTCCACCACGTTATCTACGATAATTTCCACTTCACCGCGGAGTTCTATGTAACGGGCCGTATTCTCGGGGTCCACGATGAGCAGGGATACCTTCGGATTGTGGAGTATGTTCTTGCCCTTCTGACGTTCCCGCGTCGTATTGATGCAAACACACTCGCCGTCATAATCGCACCATACGAGGCTCGATTGCGGGTGGCCGTCAGGCATCATGGTCGTGAGGACACCATGTATTGGACGCGTAATCAGATCAAGGTGACTCTCGGGGATTGGCAGGTTCATGGATTTTCTCTTTCCTCGCGTCCAGCGTGACCAGATGCAAGGGGAGGATTTTGCACAGCACAGGGATCTCCTTCTCTTTAAATTCCACAGGCACACATTCTCCAAAGTATGGCTTCCTGCCCACGTAACGTTCCGAAAGGATGTCCAGGTGCTCGAGCGCGCCGTACTCAGTCATTTCGACGACCCTGCCGCGCACTTCAAGAGAGCGCAACGGCTCATGAGGGTCGAAGCACAACAGTGTCACCTTTGGATTGGCGCGCATATTCTTCTCTTTGCGAAAGCCGCGCATGGTGTTAACCCGTACATACATACCATCGAAATCGCACCAGACGACGGTCGTCTGAGGTTGCCCATCCGGCATGACAGTCGTCAACGCCGCAACGCGCGGGCAATTGACAAGGTCAAAGAAGGCACTGGGAATCTTGTTAATTCTTTTCATCTTTGGGACAATTTTTCCACTTCTTTGACGGTCAACCAAAAGCCATCCTGTCTTAGGACACGTACCGTGGCGCCAGCAGGAATGGGGTTTTTACTTCGGGCTTGCCACAACTCTCCATCGACCAGTACCGAGCCAGCCGAGTGTGACTCTATATCCGTCCGTACCTCCCCAATCATCCCAACCACGGAGTCGGGGTCATTACTCAGTCTTACACCTTCTCCATTTCGCATCCGCCCGATGCCAATCCAGATAAATGTGCTACAGAATACCGAGACGATCGCGGCGAGACCGTAGTTGGCCACTGGACGATTGTTTTGATCCACGAACAAGAATGTTGATCCCATTGTGAGCATCAAAATCGTGATGAGAAATAATGGACTATTCAGGCGCGCTTGGCGGATTGCAATAAAGAGTGGCAGCGGGCTAAGGGCAACCACCAACAATGCCAAGGGATTCCACTTTAGATAAACAAATTCATATCCTGCTGCTGCAAAGCAAAGCACCATTCCAACCTTCTGCCAGGTGGATTTTGGATCATTGAATGCCCACAGTGATAGCATCACAGCCGTGATGATAAGTAGATAGGCGATATTTGGGTTGATCAGGAATTCCATTTTTCCTCGTGTTGGGCAGATTCGATCTCATGCAGTTTCGCGGCCCTCAAAGTGAACTTGAGGAGTGTCGGAGGGACCGGCTGCCCAGCCTTGCTATATTGTTTACTTGGCACCCAGATGAGTGACACTGCCCAAGCCGAAGATGCGTTGACTTACGTTGGCTGAGCCGTAGTAATTCACAGTTCCTGCGCCTGAGATTTCAGCATCCAACTGATCGTCCACCCATACAGTAGCACTTCCTGCTCCACTAAGATCAACGTTTGCTGTCTGGCCGTGGAGCTGCTTGCCGTTGAAACTACCGAAACCACTGATATCCAGCCAAGTGCATCGATTGTGCCAGAGGCAGTCATACTTCCAGCGCCACTCAAGTTTACGGAAAGGATCTGCAGGGAAACTTCCTCAAGTTTTGTATTCCCCGCGCCACTGAGAGAAAGGTTCAATTCTGCTGTTTTCAGACCTTCAATGATGACCTCCCCCGCGCTGGTCAAATCCAACTCTTTCAGGTCTTTGACCATGATCGTAATTTTGACGGGTTTGGTCGGGTTGACATGACTACCGTCATTTGATTCGTAAAAGATCTCCAGCGCGTCGTTACGGACCTCTGTTTTCAAATCTGCGAGAAGGTTATCTTCCGCCTCCACCTGAATGGATTGTTTATCACCCTGTGTGACGATTACCTCAGCCGGATAGTCCACCCTGATGGCAAGGACTTCACCCACGCTGCGTGTCTGCGTGATGACATTGCCGGAGCCGGGTTCTCCAGGCCCGAAGTAAAATTCCGAGCCATTCATATTAAACGTTGCTGCCGGACGATCCCAACCCAATACGGGAGCATAAATGACTGCCAGTATTGTGCCGCCAATGATGATCACATCCAAAACCATGGAGGTGTATTTCCAATAGTGGCTCAATAAGAGACCAAAACCAGCTGCGATGAGCAGGAACGGCCAGATGTGAGACAGTGCCCAAAGGTTTGAGGCAGGAATATTTCCCGATTTGACCAACAGCCATGTTATCCCGGCAGCAATGAGAAACAATGGACCGAAAAAGGATTCATTCTGTTTCATAGCTATCCTTTCCTTACTAACGGACAGGTCGATATGAATCCGATGGATTCTTAGTCCCACCACCGAATAGACCTGCTCGTTTCAATACTATATAAGTTCCCAGTGCGATGAGAAGGACTGGGAAGAATATTTGGTTGAAGGACGAGAAGATCATCTCGAAAAACGTGCCGAAGATGAGGAATAGAACAAATCCAGCTTTCATCACGCCCGCGCCGGCTTGCTTCTGCTTTTCGTCACCGGCGTACAGGCCCATGGCGTAGATGCCCACGCCTATGAACAGGATGATCAATGTCCAGAAGTAGGACATCAATTCCCAATGACCCGTGATATTTTGGAACAACAACGTCAACCCCATGCCGCTGATGAAGCTGCCCGGGATGGCAAGTGCTGCAAATTGCTTGCCGCCCGCGAGCATTGCTACGAAGAACAGCGCGCCAAATCCCATCACGAATAAGGGCCAGAGGAAAGCCCAATCCACAACACGCAAAAACCTCATCGCCAGGGACAACAGGCCAAAGGCGATCAAGAGTGTGCCTCCAACCAGCGTTCCAGTGTTTGCATGATTCGTTTGCATTTTCATTCTCCTTTCAAATTTTTACTCATTATGAGTTTGTAAGACTTAATGGATCCCTGTAAAGCAGTGATATCAACTTCTCAATGATTGACTCAGGTGCTGCGCCTTTATGGATGAAAAACACACCCGCACTCCTGGCGATCTTTTCATCACTTGCATCCAGGCTGAGCAGGACAATGTTCAAGTGAGGAAATGCCTTTTGCAGGAGGCGGCAGGTTTCAAGGGGAGGAGAGCCGTAAAGCTTCCCGTCCAGGAGGAGCAGTTCGGGTGGAGTATTTGCCAGTGCGCGGATCAAGGATTCCACATCGCCTAGTTCATAAATGTCGTCCATGCACAATTTGCGCCGAAGTAACAAGCTAAGTGCTTTGCGGGCAGCCGGATCAGCATCGGCAATAAGAATATGAATCATGAGACCTCACTTGCAGTTTATGACAAGCGAGGTCCTTACACCTCTGACCATGGGGGAGTATTTAGCTAGCCAGATGGACAGCGCGCTGCATGCCCTCCTGAGGTTGCTACACCAACTTTTGTTCGATCGCCATTTTGACGGCTTCGACGCGGCTATCCACACCGAGTTTCTGAAATATATTCGAGATGTGAAACTTGACCGTTCCCAGACTTACTATAAGTTTTTCAGCAATCTCATTGTTGTTGAGCCCGTCCAACATGCACTTAAGTACATCGCGTTCACGCTCGGTCAACCGGCATTCGTCGATCTGCGGTTGCGCCACAGCGTATGCTAATACTTGCGAGGCCTCCGATGAAAGAGTCATCCTCCCCTCACAAGCCAAATGGATTGCGCGCGCCAGCTCTTTCGCAGTGACATTTTTTTGCAAGTAAGCAATGGCGCCCGCCTGTAATGCACCCTGCACAATATTTTGTTCGGCGAAACTCGTAAGCGCAATGACTTTGACATTTGGATATTTCTGATGAATCTCCCGCGTCGCAGTGATGCCATCCTTACCTGGCATCATCAAATCCATGAGCACAACGTCCGGCCGGTAAAGTGAAGTCTTTTGCACAGCCTCCTCACCATCGGATGCCTCGCCGACCAGTTTCATGTCTTTATTGACTAGGAGGAATTTTGACAAACCGCTTCGCACAACGGCATGGTCGTCCACAAGAAGGATTTTGATAATCATTCGTTCTCCTTTTGCTCCACTGGCAGCGCATCACCTCTGGGAGCAATGGTTCATCATGAGACTTTCAAACTGAGGTCAGGGTTTTCTTGCCAAGTCATTACTACACATGTTCCTGAACCTGGGCTACTGGTAATTTGTAAATTCGCGCCAATGGCTTCAGCGCGTTCACGCATGATGCGCATTCCCAAAGTCATGGGCTTGATCATGCTCATATCGAAACCAATGCCGTTATCGCAGGTCTCGAAATGTACATACGCTGGATGAATATAAAGATTGACATTGACCACAGTAGCACGTGCATACTTAAAGGCGTTGTTCAAACTCTCTTGAGCAATCCGGTAGAATGCTACCTGCACTTCCGGAGGAATTTGACAATTACCCTCGATCTTCAGCTGGATAGGTAGGCGTGCCCGTCCGATGAATGCTTCACATAATTGCTTGATAAGATCACTCAACGAGGTTTGAGTGAGCGCGGCTGGACGTAGCTCGAGGAGAAGTGTTCTCATTTCCGCCAATGCTCCGCGTGTAAGTTGGCGCAGTTCCTCAGTCGAGTTCCTCGCTGCCTCAACATCCATCTCCCACAAGTCGGGAAGGACTTCCGCAGTCAGGCTGGCAGAGAATAACGTTTGTGTCACGGCGTCGTGGAGATCGCGGGCAAGACGAGTGCGGTCAACTGCAACAGCTTCTTCGGCTGCTTTTTTCGCCAGTTCCTCCTCGACCTTTTTGCGTTGTTCGATTTCCTGTTTCAACCTTTCATTGGCTTCAGCCAATTCGTGAGTGCGCGCCTCCACTCGTTGATGTAACGTCTGGAGATCAAGCGCTTTCTGCTGCGAAAGGTGTTCTGCGGCGCGTTTTTGTTCGTCGATGTCTTCTATGATCCCAAGGAGATAATCTGGTTTCCCATGCAGGTCACGAACCAGTGAGTAATTGATACGCGCCCAAATGACACGCCCATCTTTGCGGCGATAACGGCGTTCCATTACATAGGACTCGCGTTTGCCTCCTACCAGATCTTTGAACAACTGGTCATCCATGGACCTGTCTTCTGGCACTGCCAGATTGCGCGGATCGACATGTTGGATTTCCTCAAAGGAGTAACCGATGATTTTCTCTGTAACGGCATTGAATGCAATTGGTCTGCGCTCCAGACTCATGATTGCGATCCCCACTGCACTATTTTCAAAAAGGGCACGGAAGCGAGCATCAGATTGTTTCAGTGCATTGACAGCACGTTGGGCAAGCTCATGTTCAGTGCTCGCGCTCTGTGTCACTTCCATTTCAAGCAGTTGATTTGTCTCATCGAACTTGGAGAGCTGCTCTTCACGGAGGTTGTCAGATCGATCCGCCATAATTACTGTTTCCTATCCAAAAAAACATCTTGCATTGAGAGTTCATCTTCAACCGGTTCGAGATGCGTGAATCCAGTCACCGGGCCTCCCAATATCTCGCGAACATTCGACTCGAAATCTTCTGCGACATGGTGTGCATCGTGAACTGTCCAATTCCCCGGTACGAGAATATGAACAGAAATGAACCGCCGCGCGGCGGCCTGCCGCGTCCGCAGGGCATGGAAATTCATTCCTTTCTCGCGATACTTCTTCATCACATTTTCAATTGTGTTTTTTTCTTTGGTGGGCAACGCCGCATCCATTAGACCGTAAACTGAGCGACGAACCAGGTGAAAGCCAGTCCATAGGATATTGAGTGCCACTGCAATTGCAACAAGTGGATCAAGGATGATCCAGCCTGTGAAACCGGCAATGGCTACCCCTCCGATTACCCCAATGGAGGTCCACACATCCGTCATCAGATGTTGAGCGTCTGCTTCCAATGTAATCGAGGTGCGCTTTCTTCCCTGGTTCATCAGAATACGTGCAACGATAAAGTTGATCGTTGATGCAGCAATTGAAACCGTCAGCCCCAATCCTAGCTGTTCCAACCCACGCGGATGAAGCATCCGATTAATGGCAGCGCTGATGATTCCTACCGCGGCTCCTAGAATGAGCAGTCCTTCCGTGATACTCGCAAAATATTCTGCTTTGCTGTGACCATACACATGGCTTTCATCGGCCGGCCGGGCGGCGATGATTAGCATCAGGAGCGCCATGCTTGCGCCAGCCAGGTTTACGAGAGACTCCATCGCGTCAGAGAAAAGTCCTACCGAGCCGGTTAGAAAGTAAGCTCCGCCCTTGAGGGCAATCGTTGTGACCGCCGCGCCAATAGAAAGCCACGCAAATCGCGTAAGATGGGCGCGATTTTGCATCAGATCCTTAAAAGGCGTGCGGTGGGAATTGGCATTAGACATGAATAATACACTCCATCTTGGTTAGCCAACTTTCTGGAGCCAGCCGGTTGACGGCAGAGTGCTTGTTCGTACAAAGATTCCGCTCAGTCTTACATTATCTGGTCTCACATAGATTGTCACGGGTCAAATGTCCCAAAAAAGCAGGATACTTGTCCCGTGACGTTGTAAGGAGTAGGGGAGATAATAAGCATGGAGGATTACTCTATGGACACTCAACTTGTTCGAAATTGGATGACTCCCGACCTGATTACTATCACTCCCCAAACAAGACTGCCGAACGTGCGCCAACTCATGCTTGAACACCACCTACACCATCTGCCAGTGGTAAACAAGGACAAACTCGTTGGTGTCGTGACATGGCATGATATCCACCGGGCGGAGGCATGGGATGGTGTTGACTTTGGTGGGTATGAATTGAACTCCCTGCTTGATCAGCTCGTTGCTAAGGAATTCATGTCTTATAAGCCCATCACGATTTCACCCGATGCCACCATCGAAGAAGCTGCCAGGCTGATGTTGGAACACAAGATTGGTGGCTTACCTGTTGTGGAGGATGACAAGTTAGTTGGCATAATTACAGAAACTGACTTCTGCCGACTGTTGATCCTTCAAGCTGAAAATGCCGCCTGAAACCTAATGTCATGAGCTTGCTAATTCCCTTCGGGATGGCCACAGTTTCCCGTTGTTGCTGTTAGATCTAATATCATGATCAGGAGGTATTGATGTGGGGAGTCTTAGAACATCATTTACAGGATATCTCACTTATCGCGGCGGAGTGGGACAAGTCTCTTTCCTTTTGCATCGGGTGACCGGATTAGGCGTATTATTTTTCCTGACCATCCACATCGTGGATACAGCTTTGGTGTACTTTGCGCCTCAACTATATGAACATGCACTTGAGTTATATCGTTCCACGCCATTCATGGTAGGCGAGATTGGATTAGTGTTCTGCGTGTTTTTCCATGGCCTGAATGGGCTGCGTATTGCATACTACGATCTCTTTACGACCGCCGGAGGGGAGATCGCAAAGCTCCGTCAATCCATATGGGCGACCATGGTCATCACCATGATTCTATGGATCCCTGCAGCAGGCGTAATGGTGTACAGACTGCTTTACTATAATTTCGGTTTTTTTGCCGGAAAATAGGAGTGCAACGTGATGGCCACATCTCGAACAGTAAAAATCAAACAGAACTATGAAATCGTCGCTTGGAAGTGGATGCGTTATAGCGCGATCATTTTGATCCCACTTATGTGGGTACATGTCTTAATTCAGGACATTCTGGTTGGCCCGCACCATATTACATTGGATTACATTGAGAGGCGTTGGAGCATGATTGGCTGGCAAATATATGACATCCTCCTTCTAAGCTTCACATTCGCGCACGGCATGAATGGCTTGCGGCAGATAATGGTTGACCACATTCACAGTAGACCAGCACGAGTCATGTATGGGTGGTTCATCTTCCTTGCATGGGTTGTCATTACCCTCATCGGAGGCTTTGCAATTATCGGCGCAGCGCACAAACATTTGGTTGCATTTAATTAGATTTTGGAACCGATGGTGTAGTTCCACCTTTTCGCTTCAATTCGATCACTCCCGGAAGGAGAACAATGAACGGCATACAAGAAAGAATTACTTTCGACACAAACAAGTGCCGAACGCGGAGAATAGGACCAACTGATTTATTTGATTGTCTGGCGGAAAAGCAGTATCTCGTTTGTGGTTATGCACTGCCGTTTGGGTACGGTCGTTTCTGCAGGCATCCACAAAGAAAGGAGTTTGCTGAAGGATTGCCTAGGAATACGCCCGTCCCGCCTCCGCAAGTCGATCCATTGGAATGATGAAAATATTGGTCGATCAGTTTCTGAATCTCAATGCTGTATGGCAAGCTCTTCTTGCGACATGTTTTACTTGGTTCATCACTGCACTAGGTGCTGCAACAGTTTTCTTTTTTAAACAAGTAAACCGCAAAGTATTGGATGGAATGTTGGGCTTTGCCGCAGGTGTGATGATCGCGGCGAGTTATTGGTCTCTCCTCGCTCCTGCCATTCAAATGACGCGGGAGGCGAACAATTCGCCAACCTGGCTCCCTGCAGCGATCGGATTCCTATCTGGTGGCGCGTTCATCCGGATGATTGATTTATTTCTTCCTCATCTGCACCTCGGATTCCCCGCCAATGAAGCGGAAGGCATTAACACAAACTGGAGGAGAAGTGTCCTGTTGGTTTTGGCGATCACTCTGCACAATTTTCCGGAAGGATTGGCAGTGGGCGTTGCCTTCGGTGCCGTCGCGTCAAATCTGACGTCTGCAACCTTGACTGGAGCGATCGCGCTTGCAATTGGTATTGGTATTCAAAATTTTCCCGAGGGACTCGCAGTGTCCGTGCCATTGCGCGCAGAGGGTACGTCTCCATTAAAGAGTTTCTGGTATGGGCAATCCTCTGCCTTGATTGAACCCATCGCGGCCGTGCTTGGGGCAGCGGCTGTGCTGTTGATGAAACCGATTTTGCCTTATGCCCTCGCTTTTGCGGCGGGCGCAATGATTTTTGTGGTGGTCGAAGAATTAATTCCCGAATCGCAGCTGGGAAAAAACGCAGATATAGCAACATTGTCCACAATGCTGGGATTTGTGATCATGATGATTCTGGATGTAGCTTTAGGATAATCGCAAAAATTCGCAAAGAAAAGCAGTCATGAAATCGCAAAAGATTCAGGTGCTGGGGTCTTTTTGTGGCCTACGTTGGCGTTCCGACTATTCGATAGCTGTTATTGGGTTGTTGTCCAATATACAGCATCCAACATTCATTGCGCATGTTCATGGGTCATCTGTCCCAAAAAAATCGGGATAATTGCCCCATGACGGCTCGGAGACGAGTAGAGATAATGAGGATGGAGGATTACTCTATGGACACTCAGGTTGTTCGAAATTGGATGACCCCCCACCCGATTACGATCACCCCACAAACCCCTCTACCTGAAGCACTGCAGCTCATGCTTGACTACCACATTCGTCGTCTGCCAGTGGTCAATAAGGACAAACTAGTTGGCATCGTCACATGGCGTGATATCAACCGAGCGCAGTCGTCGGATGAAAGTACGTTGAGTCTCTCTGAGTCGAACTTTAGGCGGGCGCGGTTGACTGCCAAGGAATTCATGTCCCCAGCTGTTATCACAATTTCACCCGATGCGACAATCGGAGAAGCCGCTGGCTCGATGGTAAAGCATAAGATTGGTGGCTTACCGGTCGTGGAAGACGGCCAGCTGGTGGGTATGATCTCCGAAACTGATATATGCATCTTCGTACTCCAACTGGAAACAGCTGTATAGAAATCAATAATCAGATACGGCAGTGCCTGCGAGTAGACATCGACAGATAATGTAAACAGAAAATTAGATGTTCTTTATTAGCGTAAGGGAACAATAAAGAACGTCCATCCAAAGAATGTAAGAAAGGAGTATGAGATGAACAACAAGTGGAAATGGGTTCTTGGTTTGATCCTAGCGACGATGGTCTTGATCGTCCCGCCCTTCGCCTGGGGTTTCTTTGTCTCTTATGGAATGACAAGAAACACAAATGAGTGGTTTATGCCAATGATGTACGGATCGCCAGGGATGATGGCTTTTGGCATGATGTTTCTTATGTGGCTGATTTTGCTCGCTTCGCTGATTCTGATTGGCCTTGGAATAGTTTGGCTGGTCAAGGAGATTTCTCCTAAAAAGTATTCATGAATGCAGCGTTTCCCAAAATCAATTGCCTACGACTTTCAAAATTTGAAAGGAATATTGCTATGCAAATTACGCGCCAGGCCGATTACGCAACACGGGCTGTCTTGCATCTTGCCCGAGCTGGAAATGCCAACAGAGTTTCCACCGGTCATGTTGCAAAGGAACAAAACATCCCTCCAGCGTTTCTCCCTAAGATCATTTCGCAACTTTCGATAGCCGGTATCCTGCAGACTTCGCGCGGGCCGCACGGTGGCATCAGGCTAGCTCGCGAGCCCAAAAATATCACTCTGCTCGAAGTGATTGAAGCTATTGACGGGCCTATCAAGTTGAATGTATGTGTTCAAGGAGGTGGAGTATGCTTGTTTGAAGATAACTGCTCACTTCAGGCAACGTGGCGTGATATCCAGAGGGGATTGATTACGAAAATGAGGAACGCCAACTTTGCTCAATTGATCTCTTGAGTTTTTCAGAGGTTCAATGAGAAGTCCTGTCCTACCTAGGAAGCTGGAAGAAACAGAAGGATATTTGGAAATGAATTTGGCGATGTGGCACAAGGCTTTGAAAGTAATCCCAAACGTTTCTCTGGAAGAATGGGACAATCTCGATCTTGTATCAAAATGGCTCCTGTCAACCCGCGCAGCTGTACTGGTGATGACTTTGATCTCCGCAATGCTTGCAGGTCTCTTTGCAATTCGTGACCACCGGCTCCAACCGATTCCCTGGCTAGTGTTGACCTTGGGTCTGACCATGGCACACGCCGCCAACAACTTGCTCAATGATTATATAAATTACGCGCGGGGTGTTGATCAGAAAAATTATTATCGTGCTATGTACGGCCTGCAACCCCTTGTGGATGGACTAATGACAAGAACTCAGAATCTCGCTTACTTTGCATTCAGCACAGTCCTTGCTTTGGCAAGCGGTTTATATTTAGCTTGGTACAACAACTTCAATCTGTTGATTTGGATCCTAGTTGGACTTGGCGGGTTCTTCATGCTCTTCTATACTTGGCCTCTGAAGTATATGGCTCTGGGAGAGCTAGCGGTTCTGATCGTGTGGGGACCCCTTATGATTGGCGGTGGATGTTACGCTCTCACTCACAATTGGGATTGGACGGCGGTTTTCGCAACCTTGCCTTCTGCTTTCGGAGTAACCACAGTCATTTTGGGCAAGCATATCGACGAAATAGAGGGGGATCGGGCGAAAAACATTCATACATTGCCAGTCTTGATCGGCGAGAAAACAGCCCGTTATTTGGCAATGGTAATGATGATCCTTCCACATTTTCTGCTAATTTATCTGGTTGCAGCCAAGTATTTCACCGCGCTGATCTTAATTGTTCTTCTTGCGCTTCCTCGTCTGTAAAGAGTTTTGCCCGCCTTCCTCCGTCCCAAACCCGCAACGCGACCCAACGATTTTCCGGAAGGGCAGCGCGGCTGGCCACTTTACTTCGCGTCAATGGCATTTTGGTATAACCGTTCCTTTGGCACATTTTTCGTATTGGGTCTGATAACAGATGTTCTTGTTCGAATCTGGCTACCGGAATTCTGGCGGTGAGGATCCGTAACTGGTGACTCAAAACATCATTTTGATCTTTCCCAAAATGAGCATTTTTGGATTTTTCTTCCCTTACTCTATGATCCGTGCGTCGGATCACAGCCATAATCCGCTTGTTTTCAAGTCTTGCTCGTGACTGAGAAGATGTTACGGTAATGCAATCACTTCAAAGAGCACAGCCTGGTCATCGGAAATGGTATGCGAACCTGGAGCGGCGAACAAGCCTTGGCTATTGGTTCGCGTCTTTTATGCAAATGTTGATACGGTTCGGTGGTGCGTTGGCGAGTTGGATAATTCCCAAAAAGAATGTAGGCAAAAGGTAGAGCGGCCGCAAGTAAAGCATCCAAAATAAGAAATACCTTTTCAGAAACTGAGGAGTTTACTGCATAGGAATAGTGGCGTGTTTCTATAGGACATACAACAGAAAACGGCGTGTGGGCAAGAATATTGTCCACAAAGATATTAGGATTGGGTTCGCTATGGAAGGAAATGCTTGACAATGTTTCTTGAGATCAGATAATATGGAAGATGGAATGTCCACTCTCAAAAAGTGGTATTATTGACATACTCGGAATTCAATTTTCGACCCAACAGAGCATCGTTTTAAGCTCATCGTAGTCCACATGGTTACCCAAAAAGGTTGTCCTCACGGCTATGAAAATCACCAAACCATGTGGACTACGGTTCCAAAAAACCGAAACTGGTTCGGGTCCGTGAGGTCGAGAGTTCAAATCTCTCCACCCCGACAGTAGAAAACGCAGACTTAAAAAAAGTCTGCGTTTTGTTTTAATTGGTCCATTGCAAGTATTCTTTTCCAGAGCGCACGCGGACAGGTAAATAAAAAAATAAAACGTGTGTATAATTACGAAGAAGTTCCGTAAGGGGGATATACTTATATTCAAATCCGGTTTGTAGAAATGATCCATGAAAATCGCGATCGTGCATGATTGGCTCGTAACTTATGTAGGCTCCGAACGTGTGATCGAGCAAATGCTGCAAGTTATTCCTGATGCAGATCTGTTCTGTCTGTTCGATATCATGTCTGAAGAGGAACGCTCATTCTTGAAAGGTAAAAAAGCCAGGACATCTTTCCTGCAAAAGTTACCTTTCAAAGCGAGCCTCTATCGGAAGTTTTTACCGCTCATGCCAGTTGCAGTGGAGCAGTTTGATCTATCTGCCTATGATGTGATTATTTCGAACTGTCATGCCACCAGCAAGGGAGTCATTACGGGGCCGGAACAATTACATATTAGTTATATCCATACGCCCATCCGCTATGCATGGGATATGCAAAATGAATATCTACAAGCAAGCCAACCCGACAGATTGACGAACCTTGTCATGCGTGTGCTGCTTCACTATATTCGTTTATGGGACCTGTCCGCTTCAAGCCGGCCAGACGTGATCCTTGCGAATTCCTCTTTTATCGCCAGAAGGATACGGAAGATCTACAGACGCGAATCAGAAGTATTGTATCCGCCTGTGGATGTTGACCTCTTCTCGTATCAGGATAAGAAGAGCGATTATTATTTGACTGCTTCACGTTTGGTGCCGTATAAGCGAGTTGATCTCATCATGGAAGCCTTCCGCGGCATGCCAGATAAAAAGCTGATCGTCATCGGCGATGGACCCGATTCAGGAAAGATCAGAAAATTGGCCGCTGCGAATATCCAATGGCTGGGGCATCAGAGTACGGAAGCATTAAGAAAATATATGCAAAATGCCCGCGCCTTTGTTTTTGCCGCCAGGGAGGATTTTGGAATTACTCCGCTGGAAGCACAGGCATGTGGTACGCCTGTCATTGCATTTCGAGAAGGAGGAGTAGCAGAAACCATACGCGGATTGGACCATCCAGCACCAACCGGGGTCTTCTTTTTGGAACAGACCAGCCGCTCCGTTCAGGATGCCGTGGAATTATTTGAATCTATTTCCGAAAAAATCAAGCCCGAAGCATGCCGAGGGAATGCAGAGCGATTTTCAAACCTGCGCTTCAAACAGGAATTTGGAGACCATCTCAGCAAAAAATGGGCTGATTTTCAAAAAAGAAAGTAACTTCAAGTTGACAAGAACGATCTACATTAATGGCAGGTTCCTAACTCAACCAAGCACAGGTGTACAAAGATACGCGCGCGAAATTGTCGCGAATTTTGACTTTCTGCTTGAAAACAGTGAACTAGCTCATGAAGTTTGCATTCGGTGTCTGGTTCCCCGGGGAACACCTCGTAACACTTCCTGGAAAAACATAACTATGGAAGAGGTGGGAGTCAATCGTGGCAATCTTTGGGAGCAAATTGATCTGCCATTGTATTTGAAGGGAGGATTTTTATTCTCTCCAGCCAATACAGGACCTTTTCTCTATCAAAACCAGGCTGTTACATTCCATGATGCATCCATCTTTGCGATACCACATGCATATTCATTCTTGTTTAGGCTCAAATACAAGCTGATCTTTAGGAGCCTTTCGCGACTCGCAAAAGTTATTTTCACTGATTCAAAATTCTCACAGACCGAACTTTCTAGATACCTTAAACAACCCTCCGAAAAATTCAAGGTCATACATCTGGCAGGCGATCATATTGACCGCATTCCACCCGACACACGCATATTGAGCAAGCACGATTTATCGAAAGATAGGTATGTTTTTATAGTAGGTAATCAGAGTCCGCATAAAAATCTTGCTACTGTACGGGATGCAGTAGAATTAATAAATAGCGATATAAAGGTCATATTCGCGGGCGGACAAGACCAAAAGGTGTTCAACAATAAGACTGTTTACAACGATACACCGGAGAATATTATATTGGGATACATTACGGATGAGGAATTGAAAGCCCTATATTTAAACGCGCTGGGCTACGTCTTCCCATCCTATTATGAAGGTTTTGGACTGCCCCTATTGGAAGCCATGCATTGCGGATGTCCGGTACTTTGTGCACGGGCGGCCTCACTGCCTGAAATAGCCGGAGAGGCAGCCTTATTTTTTGATCCCATGAATGCAGGTGAGATTGCAAAAGCAATAGATAGGATTTTTTCGGACGAGCAATTAAGAAATGACATCATCCAAAAGGGATATGAGCGCGCACGCGAATTTGACTGGCAAACCACGGCATACAATACGCTTGAAGAGTTACTCACCATTGTAAGAGCAGACCAATGAAAACGGAGCTCATTTATCAGGATCAATTCTTTTATTCCAGAGGCGTCCGCTCGCTTACGTTTCGGCATCGGCGGCTGATCATGTCTACATTTCTGCTAGTCAGTGATTCTCTAGCTATTTCCGGCTCCATTCTTATTTCAATTGCTCTTTGGAAACAAGTTCGAACTGACTTGCAGGTGGATGCTCATTTGCCCTTGATCCTCCCCGCCATTATATTGTTTGCCTTCATATATCATTTATTCGCTCTTTATCCTGCAATAGGGATCGGGCCTGTGGAGGAATTGAAAAGACTGACCATTAGCACGTCCTTCGTAATGCTTGCGCTGACTACGGTGAGTTTTTTTCTTCGGAATACGACCCTTTTTTCAAGGGCCGCGCTGATCATCTCATGGCTGCTCATCATGGTTAGCAGCCCCCTTTCAAGAAAAGTATTTCGACGTATTGCTCTTAAATTGGGGCTTTGGGGAATCCCCACAATGATTGCCGGGGACAAAAAAAGCGTGGTTCAATTCCACAAAAATCTCAGCCTGCATCCATTGACCGGGTTTTGGCCCGTCCTTTGCATGGCAGGCCCCATCCAGGATATCTTTCCCCGGAAAAATAAAAAAACCCAACTTTTTTCTCATATCCAAACTGTGATCATTGCTGAAGGTCGGGGGAAGTTTGATACGGTCAGGCACCTGGTGACACAAAGAAAATATCGGTTTAAACATATTATTGTGCTATTCAACGAAGCAAAAATTGGGCCGATCTGGTTCACGCCGATCACTATGATGGAGCACATGGGATTGGAAGTTGTACACAACCTCCTTAACTCAACGCAAAAAATCAGCAAACGGATCATGGAGATGACACTGATCCTCCTGAGCGCCCCTATTCTTATGTTTCTGTTTGTCATCCTCGCCCTCTTAATAAAAGTGAACAGCCCCGGACCGGTATTTTATAAACACAGGCGAATCGGACTCGATGGAAAAGAAATATGGATATGGAAATTCCGCACCATGGTTCATAATGCAGATATTTCTCTAAGGAAAAGACTTGAAACAAACCCTGCGCTCCAAAAAGAATGGAAGGAAAATTTCAAACTGAAGGATGATCCACGAATCACCAATATTGGAAGAGTACTGCGGCGCACGAGCTTGGATGAACTGCCTCAAATATGGAATGTGCTGAAAGGAGATATGAGCCTGGTTGGTCCCCGCCCCATTGTCAAGAAGGAGATTGCGCTTTACGGAGACGATTTTGAGATTTACAAGCAGGTTCTGCCAGGCATCACAGGTTTATGGCAAATCTCAGGGCGTAATGATTTGCCGTATCAAGAGCGTGTCTCGTTGGATGCATATTACATTCAGAACTGGTCGATCTGGCTGGATTTGCATATTCTCATGCACACCATCATCACTGCGCTGCAGACGAAAGGGGCTTATTGAGTTTTGTGCCAACATTACATCCAACCCCTGCAAGGGTTGCGCAAATTTTATATTTCATTTGCTCTGAATACGAGGTATTAATTTATCGTATATCCAAGTATGCAGGAAATCTTTCACCCCTACGAATTGATTTTTCTTGAACGCAAACCGCAGTTGTTCCATAAAATTCAGCCCGTGAAGAATGCTTATGTAGAAATTAAAACGAAATCCTCCAAAGCCATTCCGGCTGGCAATTTCGATTTGTTCCTTTGTCATCAAGGCCCTGTGCAGTGATGACATTTGGTTCTCATGAACCCGAAGGGTTGACAAAAAAGAATCAATAAATCCGATGTGAATGCCGGCTTTTAACATACGCAAAATCCAATCATAATCCCCAACAAACCGGAGGTCCGGATCAAACATAAGTTTTTTCTGAAGAAGCGTTTGCCGGGAAATGTACAGAGAACTATGTTGAAGTTGCGTGAAATATGGGTAGTACTGGAGCGGCGCACGACGAAATGGTTTTCTTAGCGGATAAGGCTCACCATTTTCGGAAACATAGGATGTCAAGCCATACACACCGTCAAACTCCGGATGAATACTTAGCCAATCCATGGCGCGGCGCACGGCGCTTTTCACCATGAAATCATCTGCGCTGATAAAGCATATATATTGGCCCCTTGAGACCTCAAGCCCTTCATTCATCGTTGCATATTGACCACGGTTCTCACGACTCCACCACTGCAAGTGCGGATGGTTTTTGAGAACGTCGACGACAGCGCCATCGTCATTTGAGCCATCATCAATAACGATGTGTTCCACCGATGGATAATCCTGGTCGCGCACACTGATAATCAAGTCGTCCAGAAAAGCCGCGCCATTATGGACCGGGGTAATGATTGTGACGAGCGGAGCGGCTCGCATTTAGATCTCGTGATAGCCCATCAAGATGCGAAGCACCGTTTGACTAACATTTTTTGCCAGGTATTCCGCAGGAGGATTCCAATCTGCGGGTTTGGAGAGCGCTGTCGCCACACATGACAAAATCTGTCCCGGGTCGGCGCCAGTCAAAATATTGCTGCCGCATTCTAGCGTCTCCGGGCGCTCGGTGACATCCCGCAGTGTGACATTGGGAACCATAAAAATAGCGCATTCCTCCTGTACAGTGCCACTATCGGATAACACACAATACGCTTTCTGCTCCAATGCTACAAAGTCAAAGAAGCCAAAGGGTTCAAGCAGATGGATATGTGGATTATCCACACTGACACCAAATGCCTGCAATTTATTGCGTGTGCGTGGGTGCGTGCTGACAATGACAGGCAGTCCATAACGGCGTTGGAGTTGATCGAACGCCATGGCAAACTGGCGCAGGCGCTGTTCTTCATCCACGTTTTCGGCACGGTGCAGTGTTACCAGAAAGTAACTTCCTGGTTGAATGGACAAGGTTTGGAAGATCTGAGAATCGGCGATCTGTTTACTATGATGCTGGATGACTTCCAGGATCGGGTTGCCGGTGACGTAAATTCGTCTTCCAGGGATACCTTCTTGGAGTAAATTCTGACGGCTGCGTTCGGTATAGGGCATCAATATATCGCTGGAGTGGTCAATGACACGCCGGTTTACTTCTTCAGGCACGCGGTCGTCAAAACAGCGGTTCCCGGCCTCCATATGATAGACCGGGATCCCCAATCGTTTGGCCACGAAAGCTGCAAGCGCGCTATTTGTATCGCCGAGAACAAGAAATTTATCCGGCTTTTCAGAGAGCATAATTTCTTCACTGCGCGCCAGGATGGTGGCAATTTGCTGTCCAAATGAACCCTCAGCATTCAGGTATATATCTGGCATGCGTACGCCCATTTGCTTAAAGAAAATTTCGTTCAGATTGGGGTCATAGTTTTGGCCCGTGTGCACCAGCACGTGATTGCATAAACCATCCAAATTCTCGATAATGCGACTCAGACGGATGATCTCCGGGCGTGTGCCCAGTACGGTCATGATTTTCATGCCTAGTTCCCGGATTGCGCTTTTTCAAAGGGCGCGATAATCTGGCGGATTTCATCCACACCAAGCCATTGCGTATTGTTATTGCTGGCATAGCGGAAATCATCTGCAGCAAGCTTTCCTTTGCTTTGCCACTCGTAGCCAAACCACAGGGCTTCAGCAGGCTGGACGACGAACATGTTTTCCAACTCTACCGTATGGCGGGCCTCATCTTCTGAAATAAGCACTTCATGCAGTTTTTCGCCGGGGCGGATGCCGATGACTTCCACCCGCGCGTACGGCGCGATTAACGTTGCCAGGTCGATAATTTTCATGCTTGGAATTTTAGGAACGAACACTTCACCGCCCTGCATTTGTTCAATGCAGTTTAGCACGAAATGCACTCCCTGTTCGAGCGAAAGCCAGAAACGGGTCATGCGGTCGTCGGTAATGGAAACAACACCCAAGACGCGCTGATCCAGGAATACCGGTACAACACTGCCACGGCTCCCGACAACGTTTCCATAGCGGACACAACTCAAACGCGTGGCGCGGCCCCCAGCATAGGCATTGCTCTGAATAACCAGCTTTTCAGCGGCGAGTTTGGTCGCTCCGTAGAGGTTGATAGGATTGACGGCTTTATCCGTGCTTAACGCCAGGACTTTCTTTACGCCCTGATCAATAGAAGCTTCGACGACATTGCTAGTGCCCAGAATATTGGTTTTGATTGCTTCCAGGGGGTTATATTCGCAGGCTGGGACCTGTTTCAGTGCCGCGGCCTGGACGACAACATCCACACCGTGCAAGGCCCGCTCGAGCCGCTCCGCATCGCGTACGTCACCGATAAAGTATCGCAGGTTTGACGCATCATAGCCAGCTGCACGCATTTCGTGTTGTTTAAGTTCATCGCGGCTGTAGACGATCACTTTACCAGGTTTGTGTTCCTTCAGAACTATTGAGATGAATTTCTTTCCAAACGAACCGGTTCCACCAGTTACAAGGACAACTTTGTCGTCGATGTAAGACATTTGTTATTCTCCTTATTTAATTATTGGGTGTTCCAGCGTTCGTAGGTTGACCATTCGGCCGCCAGGCCTGCAATCATTTCATCCCAACTGGGCGAAATCCAACCAGTTGTAGTGCTGAACCGTGTACTCACCAGACTGCGGTCGCAGAAAAACTGGTCGTCAGGCTCCAGCGTAATATCTTTCCAGTTCAGGGCTTCACGCAAACGCACCAGCAGGTCATATTTCGAAATCGGTTCGCTGGCAATGTGATAAAGACCAGCCAGGTCTTTGCGCGTTTCGATAATATCGCCAATCAAGGTTGACAGCACAGCTGTGGAAAAGCCGGAATAAATTGCGCGACGATAGCCTTTGATGCGCCGTCCGCGCTGGGAGGCAAACCAACCCAGCAGACTGGAAAAGGTATTGAGTTGCCAGCCAATAATGGAGGTGCGCAAAGTCAGCGCGCCAGGGCGGTGCAATTCACCCAGCAATTTGGTACGCCCGTACAGGTCAACCGGATCGGGGATGTCAACCTCGTTATAGTTGCCACGTAAACCAGAAAAGACACAATCAGTGGAAATTTGCAGGACGCGTAAGCCACTTTCAGCACACAAGTCTGCCAGTTGGTGTGGAAAGAGCGCATTGACATGGATGGATGGGACGGCCTGTTTGGCTTCGTCGCGCTGTTTGACGATGCCGATGCCGTTAATCACCGCATCAGGCTTTACCTTTTCCAGGACGCGTCTTACAGTGGATAAATCCTGCGCATCCACCTGCCCGACGGTTCGCTCCTGCGAGATAAAGCCATGGCGCTCAAACTCACGCGGTTCGCCGCGCAAAGTGCCCCAAATTTCAAAACGGTCACCCAGAGTACGGCATAACTGGTGTCCCAACATACCTCCGGCGCCCAGAATAAGGATTTTCATTTATATGCATCCAAATCTACACAAAGGATTGTCCAAGGAATCGCATTTTCGAAATAAATAACAGCAAAATTCTACCGTACTTATTGGGGATTGAGAGTAAAAATATTAACGAACCTCAATCAGATTATTGTTCAGGGTGGAGGTTCGCAGGACGCGCGCGCCGCGCGCTGGACAATTCCTGCGCATTCACCTGCCCGATGGTTCGCTCCTCCTGCGGGATAAAGTTGTAGCGCTCCAACTCGCGCGTTTCGCCGCGAAAAGCACCCAGGGCGCGGCATAACTGGCGTCCCAACAGGCCCCGGCGCCAGAATAAGGATTTTTATTTTAACCTTAAGAAAGACATAATGGGCCCTAACCAACGACCCAAACGTATTTTTTGGCGAATTGATGAAGGAAGAATATAGTAAAGCACGCGAATAAAATTCAATATTCTTTTCTTCCTTGATCCATTGGTTTTTTGAGTGGGCGCGGATTGGATCTTATTTATTAACGCTGCCGCCAATTCTGTATCGAAAATTTCTCCAACACGTATTTCAAAGGACACCAGACGTTCAGCCTGGACCCGTTTCAGCCGCTCAGGGTGAGACAAAGCCACTACTGTAT